>CAIRCR010000075.1 GCA_903877065.1 uncultured Pseudomonadota bacterium | reverse complement strand
TTTGCTCTAAAGTACAGTCAATTCTGTGTAAGCCGTCATCAACCAACGTGAATCATCACGAAATTTAATCAACGCTCGTTCTTTAGTGCCTTCGCCTTCGATGCTTGAAATCGTACCGCTGCCAAATGTCGCATGATGCACACGCTGACCTTTTTGGTAATTACTGTCCGTTTTAATTTCGGGTGGCAATTTAGAGGTCGTAAAAATTGGGGCTTTCGCGGTAATAGGTCGTGAAACGTCACTTTTGGGACGCGCTTCCTCAAGAAATTCTTTCGGCAATTCTCTTAAAAAACGTGATTTACTGGCTGGCGTTTCACGTCCGTACAAACGCCGACTTTCAGCGTGCGTGATATATAATTTTTCCATTGCTCGCGTAATGCCGACGTAGCACAGTCGCCGTTCTTCTTCTAAACGCCCAGTGTTATTGACGGATTGTTGTGACGGAAATAAACCTTCTTCTACACCAACCAAAAATACCAAACGAAATTCCAAACCTTTCGCCGTGTGCAGCGTCATTAACTGAACGCAATCATCAAATTCATCGGCTTGCAATTCTCCCGATTCCAACGCGGCGTGACTTAAAAATGCGGTCAATTCGGATAAATCCTCTTCACTGTTATCGCGTTTAAAAGCATTTGCGGCGTTGACTAATTCTTTCAAGTTATCCACTTTATCCGCACTTTTTTCCACTTTGTCTTGCGAATAAAACGCCATTAAAGTGCTATCTTCAATCGTGAAATGTACTTTTTGGCCGAGCGTTAAATTGATGGTTTTACGTTCCAATTGCTCAATTAAATTTACAAAATTAAACAACGCATTCGCCGCCCGATTTGGCAAAACTTGTCTTTCAATTAAAGAATTTGCCGCCGCCCACAAAGAAATTTTTTGCTCATGCGCTAATTCTCGAATGGCATCAAGTGTTTTCAAACCAATGCCGCGTGTCGGTGTGTTAACTACGCGATCAAACGACGCATCGTCATTTCGATTCGCAAGCAAACGCAAATATGCCAACGCATTTTTAATTTCAGCGCGATCAAAAAATCGTAAGCCGCCGTAAACGCGATACGGTGTTTTCGTTAACATCAGTTGCTCTTCAAATTGACGTGATTGCGCGTTTGAACGATATAAAATCGCTACATCGGCGCGTTTATTTCCCGCTGAAACCCAATTGTGAATGCGCTCTACAACATATTTTGCCTCGTCCACTTCGTTGTATGCGTTATAAACGGTGATTTTTTCGCCATCTGCGGTTTGCGTCCACAACGATTTGCCCAT
Organism: uncultured Pseudomonadota bacterium; assembly: GCA_903877065.1. Taxonomy (GTDB): domain Bacteria; phylum Pseudomonadota; class Gammaproteobacteria; order Methylococcales; family Methylomonadaceae; genus UBA10906. The sequence goes on along the minus strand of CAIRCR010000075.1, from coordinate 6,652 downwards.
TCGACCTTTATTGTTCGTAATGATTTTATTTGCCACGTTAAGAATTGCACCAGTTGAGCGATAATTTTGCTCTAATTTCACAATTTTATGTTGCGGGTATTCGCTTTGGAATTTATAGATATTTTCGATTTTCGCACCACGCCAACCATAAATGGCTTGATCGTCGTCACCCACCACAAACATATTATCCCGATTTGGACTTAGCAACGTCAGCCACGCATATTGAATGTGATTGGTATCTTGAAATTCATCGACGTGAATTTGACTAAAACGCTGTTGATATTGTCGACGTAAATGTTCGTCGTCACGCAATAATTCGTAAATACGCAACAATAATTCCGCAAAATCAACCACACCAGACCGATCACATAACAGTTCATATTCACGATAAATTCGCAAAAAACGGATTGTGTTTTTGTCATCGCTATTAACTAAATCTTTACTCCGTAAACCCGCGTCTTTTTGTTCGTTGATAAACCATTGAATTTCTTTTGCAGGCAATTCCTTTTCATCAATTTTTAAATCCGCAAGCAAACGTTTAATCAAGCGTTGCTGGTCGTTGGAATCGAGAACTTGAAAATCTTTTGGCAAGCGTGCTTCGGGGGCGTGACGACGTAATAAACGATGCGCGATGCCGTGAAATGTACCAATCCACATTGCGTTCGCGCTGTTATCCAACAAATTTTCAATTCGCCCACGCATTTCGCTTGCCGCTTTGTTGGTAAATGTCACAGCGAGAATGCTTTGTGGTGACACGGCGTTGACTTGAATTTGCCAGACGATTCGATGAACCAGCACACGCGTTTTACCACTGCCAGCACCAGCTAAAACGAGCATGGCTTGTGAGGGAGCAGTGACGGCAGCGCGTTGTGCGTCGTTAAGTGGTGCGATAATTGAAGTTATATCCATAATTTTTGATTGCAGATTTTTAGCAGCTGTGTATAGTTTGAACGCTTGCAAAGCTGGTCATCCAGCTTGTTTTTGACAACAACATTATACAGAGAAGGTTTTAAAATGAGTTTTGATTATAAACGTTTGTTTAAATTTGAATTGAACTTAGACGATAAGCAAAAGAAATATCGTTTATACGGTGGTGTTGCGGCATTGTTGGTGTCCCTTTTCACGGCAAGCATACCTCTGTTGTTAATCGGTTTAGCTACGACAGCGATGGGCTATTCGGGCTGGTGTCCATTTTGTTCTGCACTCCAAGCAGATTAAAGCTACATATTCAAACGCAAACGCATTATGTTGCCCATTGGGATAATGCGTTTCACCTGATTTTTACTCACACGCGAAACAAATGGCACAAACCCTGCACCCTTTAAGTCTGAACGTTAGCCCAGAAATTGTTGAATGCGTGTTTAGTGCCGTAATCGATAATTTGTAACCGAGCTTAAAACTTTTTTTCTCACATATCGCCCTTATAATATCTCTCAATGGCAGCGTTGATAACTTGTATTTTCTGTGAACGCGCATTTTCATTTCTACTTTTCAATTTTTAAAAATTCATGGCAACTCAAGAAGATTTGTACAAGGTACTTAACGTCGAACGCAATGCGAGCGATGCCGAAATTAAAAAAAGTTATCGCAGTTTAGCGATGAAATTTCATCCCGATCGCAATGCGGATAATCCAGCGGCGGCAGAAGAAAAATTTAAACAAATTAAAGAAGCCTACGAAATTTTATCCGATCCTAAAAAACGTGCGGCTTATGATCAGTTTGGTCACGCTGGTGTTGATCAGTCGATGGGCGGCGGACGTGGTGGAGCTGGAGCGGCTGATTTTGGTGATATTTTTGGTGATATTTTTGGCGACAAATTTGGAGATATGTTTGGAGGCAGACGTGGCGGAGGGCAACAAGCTGGGCAACGTGGCTCAGATTTGCGCTACAACCTTGAAGTTAACCTAGAAGAAGCTGTCAACGGCACAGAACAAAAAATTCGTATTCCTGTTTTAGTCACCTGCGGTGATTGCTCAGGTTCAGGTGCAAAAAAAGGCTCATCACCAGTAACGTGTTCAATGTGTCACGGTCATGGACAAGTCCGAATGCAACAAGGATTTTTCACAGTGCAACAAGCCTGCCCAACCTGTCATGGCACAGGAAAACAAATTAAAGATCCGTGTGCAAAATGTTACGGTCAAGGTCGCGTAAAAGATGAAAAAACATTGTCTGCAAAAATTCCAGCGGGTGTTGATACTGGCGATAGAATTCGTTTATCAGGTGAAGGTGAAGCAGGGCAATTAGGCGCACCATCGGGTGATTTGTATATTGAAATTCGTGTCAGACAACACTCCATTTTTAACCGCGATGGTGCAAATTTATCGTGTGAAGTACCCATTAGTTTTGCTACTGCGTGTTTAGGTGGTGACATTGAAGTGCCTACATTGGGCGGCAAAGCGTTATTGAAAATTCCCGCTGAAACGCAAACGGGACAATCATTTCGTTTACGTGGCAAAGGTGTAAAGCAAGTACGCGGTGGTGCGATAGGTGATTTAATTTGCAAAGTACAAATTGAAACCCCCGTAAATTTAACCGCCGAGCAAAAAGCGTTGGTAGAAAAATTTGGGGCATCAATCACAGACAGTGGTAAACACCACAGCCCGCAAGAATCGTCGTTTTTAGATGGAGTAAAAAACTTTTTTGACAAACTAAAAGGATAATTTTGTGACTAGAATTGCGATAGTAGGTGCTTCGGGGCGAATGGGTTTAAATTTAATCAAAGCAGCCGTGTTAAGCGATAAAATCAAATTAACAGTTGCCATTGCCAGAGCTGAAAGCAAAGCACTTGGTCAAGATGCGGGAACGCTGGCTGCTATTGGCACACTGGGTATTTATGTCACGGATAATTTAGCCGACAAACTCAACGAATTTGATGTGCTGATTGATTTTACTCGCCCTGATGCGTCAATGAAATTTGTTGAATTGTGTCGTAAAGCAGGCAAAAAAATTGTAATTGGCACAACAGGCTATAGTGAGGCTCAAAAAGCTGAAATTTTGCGTGCGGCACAAGATATACCAATTGTACTTGCGCCTAATATGAGTGTTGGCGTGAATTTGTCGCTTAAACTTTTGGAAATGACGGCAACTATTATGTGTGATTCCGACATTGAAATTATTGAAGCGCATCATCGTCACAAAGTTGATGCGCCCTCTGGAACCGCTTTACGCATGGGTGAAGTTGTTGCAAAAGCATTGGGACGTGATTTAGAAACGTGCGCCATTTATGGTCGTGAAGGCAATACAGGTGAACGCGATAAAAAAACAATTGGTTTTTCAACTATTCGTGCGGGAGACATTGTTGGTGAACATACGGTGATGTTTGCCGATGACGGAGAACGTATTGAAATTACTCACAAAGCAACAAGCCGAATGACTTTTGCTAGCGGTGCAATGAGAGCCTCAATATGGTTAGACAGCAAAGAACCTGGATTATTTGATATGCAGGACGTGTTGAATTTGCGCGACAGCATTATCTCTGCTGGTTAAATAATTGACCAAAGTGTCTTAACATTTTTGCTCGTCGGTTTTTAGATGTGTCATTTTTTAAAATTTAGGTGTCTAGTGTCTGATTTGACGCTTATAACGTTTCAATATATTATTACAAGATGCAAAATCGACTACCCGAAATCATTGAACCTTTACATCTTGCCGACAAACGCGGTGAATTGCACGGAGAACTTCCCATTAAACAATTGACTCGTCTACACGAAAAATTAGTTGATGATGAAGGAATTGTGACGGTTGAGCTGTATTTTGGACGGGAAGGTCGTGTACCAAAAATTGATGGCAGTTTAAAAACTACTTTGCAGCTAGAATGTCAAAACTGTTTGCAAGGCGTTGAATTTGAAATCAATAACAAAGTCAATTTAGGGATCGTAACAACGGTCGAACAAGTCGAACGTTTGCCTGAAGACGTTGAGCCTTTGTTACTCGAAGAAGAAACAATCCCCCTAAGCATACTCGTCGAAGACGAATTATTATTACATTTGCCCGATTATCCAAAACACAAACATGATTGTATGGCGAATGAAATAATCAAAAAACACACCGTTGCTTTTGATAAGGCAATACTCAAAAAACCGAATCCATTTTCTGTTTTAGCCAATTTACTGGAGAATCCTAATGGCAGTACAAAAGAGTAAAGTTACACGTTCAAGACGTGGACAACGTCGTTCACACGACTCATTAACCGCAAAAACATTATCGCAAGATCCAACTACTGGTGAAATGCACTTACGTCATCACATGACACCCGATGGCTATTTCAAAGGTCGTCAAATCGTTGGTTTTGCTGTTGAAGTTGATTAAACATAACACACGCGAATAAACATCATGCCGAATCAGAGGCTTTCTGATTCGGCTTCTTTTTATGCACTGCGGAGCAATTAGCCAGCGTGAGTTTAATAATTTCAATTGATGCTATGGGCGGCGATTACGGCGTTGATGTTACCGTTCCCGCAGCGTTGGCACGTTTACAAGAAAACCCAGCTTTAACTCTCATTTTAGTTGGCGACGAAACTGTTCTTAATCCATTGTTAGCCGAAGCATTGCCGATTTATGGCGACCGTTTAGCAATTCAACACGCTTCGCAAACGGTAGACATGGATGAATCGCCAGTAAAAGCACTTAAAAATAAAAAAGATTCTTCGATGCGTGTGGCAATTAACCTTGTTCACGAAAAACGGGCTGATGCGTGCGTCAGTGCAGGAAATACAGGCGCATTGATGGCGACAGCACGATTTGTGTTGAAAATGTTAATTGGCATTGATCGCCCTGCAATTATTTCCACTTTGCCTTCAATTTATGGTCACACACACATGCTTGATTTAGGCGGCAATGTTGATTGCACTGCCGAGCATTTATTTCAATTCGCCATTATGGGAAATGAGTTGGTTAAGGCAATTGAGGGCATCGAAAAACCGCGTGTTGGTTTGCTCAATATCGGTGAGGAAGAAGTAAAAGGTAATGAACAAGTCAAAGCCGCAGCAAAATTATTACAAGATTCCCAACTCAATTACATCGGTTACGTCGAAGGTAATTCAATCAACGCAGGAAATATCAAAGTCGATTTGATTGTATGCGATGGATTTGTGGGGAATGTTTCTTTGAAATCCATCGAAGGCGCGGCAAAAATGATTGGTTCAACGTTAAAAGAAGCGTTTTCAAAAAATTGGTTAACCAAACTTGCCGCAGTCGTTGCCTACCCCGTGTTAAAAAGTTTCAAAGATCGCATCGATCCACGTTTATACAATGGCGCGAGTTTTCTGGGTTTGCGTGGATTAGTGATTAAAAGTCACGGTGGCGCGGACGTGTTAGCATTCAAAACAGCGATTAAATTAGCCGAAGTCGAAGTACAACAAAACGTCATTCAAAAAATCACCGAACAAGTCGAAGCGACTTTAGCCCAGCGAGTTGCATTATGAGCCGTCACACAAAAATTATTGGCACAGGTGGCTATTTGCCTGAAAACATCGTCACAAATCACGACCTTGCAGAACGTGTCGAAACGTCCGATGAATGGATTTTTGAACGCACTGGCATTCGCAGTCGTTGCATTGTTTCTGCTCACGAAACCGCCGCGAGCATGGCAGAAATCGCCGCGCGTCAAGCCATTGAAGCCGCACAAATTGAGCCAAATGACATCGATTTAATCATTGTCGCTACGGGAACGCCCGACAACATTTATCCCAGCACCGCGTGTTTGTTGCAACATCGTTTAGGCGTGAGCGGCGGTGTGGCATTTGATATTCAAGCGGCGTGTTCAGGTTCGATTTTCGCGTTAAGCGTCGCCGACCAATACATCAAATCAGGTGCGGCAAAAACCGTGTTAATCGTCGGTTCAGAAGTGTGTTCAAGGATTGTCGATTGGACGGATCGAAGCACTTGTATTTTATTTGGTGACGGTGCGGGTGCAATGTTGTTGCAGGCTTCCACCGAAATCGGCGTGTTATCGACGCACATTCATTCTGATGGTCAATATGAAGATTTGTTAAATTGCCCAAACCCGCAAGCGATGGGCGATGACGAATCATTAGGCTACATTGCGATGCGTGGAAATGAAGTGTTTAAAGTCGCGGTCAATACCTTGGGACGCATTGTTGATGAAACGCTCGAAGCGCACAATATGGATAAATCTGAAATTGATTGGCTCGTGCCGCATCAAGCGAATATTCGGATTATCGCGGCAACAGCGAAAAAATTAAAAATGCCGATGGAACAAGTCGTTGTCACGCTCGAAACACAAGGTAATACGTCGTCTGCGTCAGTTTTATTGGCGTTCAATGAAGCCGTGCGTGACGGTCGAATTCAACGCGGGCAAACGGTGTTGCTTGAAGCCTTTGGGGCGGGGTTTACTTGGGGTTCGGCGTTGGTGAAGTATTAAATTCCACTTTTTATCTTTCTATTTTTTAACGGACAAAACTAATGAAAAAAATTATTTTAACAGCTGCAATGCTTTTAACTTTTGGCTCTGCTGCAAATGCAGCTTGCACTCGTGCAGATTTAACTGGCACTTGGGTTGTTTATTCATCTGGTGCTTATTCTTATGCCAATAGATGCCAGTTAATTATTCCAGCAAAAGGTGATACATTTTCTGCAAGTTGTTTTGCGGCAAATAACTCAATATCAAACGCAACAGTTTCAATTACTTCGT
>CAIRCR010000074.1 GCA_903877065.1 uncultured Pseudomonadota bacterium | reverse complement strand
TTTTTGTTGCGGGCATTTTGCCTAAAATCGTTTCTAATAATTCCATTGAAATCTTGTCCAGTGTTAATGTTTTTTTGAAAGCTGCATTTTCGCTGATTTTTAGATTTTGTTTTTACCTTTTAAAAACTGTCCGAACTATTGCTTATTCCGAGCTTCGTTATTTCGGCATAGCAGGTTGAAGAAACTGTCCGAACTATTGCTCATACCAGTTGCTTTAAACGATAAATTAATTCCAACGCTTGCTTGGGAGTTAAATCGTCGGCGCGAATGTCTTCAAGCAACGCTAATGCTGGATTTTCAGATTGAGACACAAATAAATCAATTTGATCTGAACCGCGTTTTATTTGCTGATCGGTGTAGGCGTGCATTTCCAATTCACGCAATTTTGTTTTTGCATTCTCAATGACAACACGCGGAACGCCAGCAAGTGCCGCAACTTGTAATCCGTAACTTTGACTTGCCGCGCCATCTTTGACCGCGTGCAGAAAAATAATCGTATCGCCGTGTTCAATGGCTTCTAAATGTACGTTGTGAATGTTGCGATGCCCGTCAGCAAGCGACGTGAGTTCAAAATAATGCGTTGCAAAAAGTGTAAAGGCTTTGGTTTCTTTGGCTAAATGTTCAGCGCACGCCCAAGCTAACGAAAGTCCATCAAACGTACTTGTGCCACGTCCAATTTCATCGATTAAAATCAAACTTTTTGACGTTGCGTTATGCAGAATGTTTGCCGCTTCGGACATTTCCACCATAAACGTTGAACGTCCACTGCTCAAATCATCTGACGCGCCAATTCGAGTAAAAATTTTATCAATATCGCCACAGGTAAAACTTTTCGCAGGAACGTAACACCCAATGTGTGCGAGTAAAACCATCAACGCCGTTTGCCGCATGAATGTTGATTTCCCCCCTGCATTCGGGCCTGTAATCATCAGCATTCGACGTTGCATTGATAACGCTAAATCATTGGGTACAAATGGCGCACTCGAAACGTGTTCAATCACCAAATGTCGTCCTGCTTCAATGTGAATCCCTGTTTTTTCAATCAAAATCGGTTGTGACAAATTCAATTTTTCCGCCCGTTCTGCAAACGAACTTAAAACATCCAATTCCGCCAAAGCACTCGCACAACGTTGTAATTCGGGAACGGATAAACCAATAATTTCGAGTAATTGCTCGTACAAAAATTTTTCAAACGTCAAAGCCTTTTCGCGTGCGCTTAAAACCTTGTCTTCAAAATTTTTCAATTCGTCAGTGATGTAACGCTCTGCGCCTTTTAAGGTTTGTTTACGGCGATAATGCGCGGGAATTTTTTCAGCGTGTAAATGTGAAATTTCAATGTAATACCCATGAATGCGGTTGTAACTGACTTTCAAGGTGTTAATGCCCGTCGAAACGCGCTCACGTTGTTCCATATCAATTAAAAACTGGTCGGCGTTTTGACTCAAATCACGCAGTTCATCGAGTTCGGCGTTATAACCGCCAGCAATCACACCACCATCACGAATCAAAACAGGCGGATTATCAAAAATTGAGCGATGCAATAATTCTGCTGTGTCGGGTTGAATGTTGATTTGTTTGAGAATGCGTTGAATTTGCGGATTATCGTGCTGTGCCAAAAGCCGTTGCAGTTGTGGCAACGCCGTCAAACTGTCGCGCAGCGTAATCAAATCGCGTGGACGTGCCGATTTCAACGCAACACGCGAGCTAATTCGTTCAATATCTCCGATTTGCCGCAATTGACTTTGCACGTTTTGATATTCATGCGAATTGAGCAAACTCGCCACGCACGCATAACGGTGTTTCAAAATGGATTGATTTCTAAGCGGACGATTGAGCCAACGACGTAAACATCGGCTACCCATCGCGGTAATCGTGCTGTCGAGAACACCGAAAAGCGTGTATTTCATTTCGCCTGACGGGTGAGAATCGAGTTCTAAATTTTTGCGACTGGCGGCATCAAGCAAAATACAATCATCATTACTTTCAACTCGAATCCCTTGAATATGCGGCAATGCGGCTTGCTGTGTGTCTTTGACATATTGCAACAACGCGCCAGCGGCGGCAATCGCTGTATTTAATTCATCGCAACCAAAACCTTTTAAATCGGTTGCTTTGAATTGTGAAAGCAAACGTTCACGCGCACTCGAAATTTCAAAATGCCACGCAGGACGACGACATAAACCGTTTCGTTGTTTCAATGTGTGCGACAACGCAAAATCATCAGAAAATAATAATTCGGCAGGATTTAAACGAGCAATTTCGTTGATAAGTGCGTCTTCAGAATCAACTTGTTGCAACACAAAACGTCCACTGGTCACATCTAAACTCGCAATGCCGTATTGACCTTTTAACCAACAAATAGCAACGAGTAAATTATCTTGGCGTTCTTCGAGTAAGGCTTCATCGGTAACGGTTGCAGGTGTCACGATACGAACCACTTTACGTTCAACAGGTCCTTTGCTGTTGCGGGGTCGCCAATTTGTTCACACAACGCAACCGATTCACCTGCACGCAAAATTTTGGCAATGTAGTTTTCAGCGGCATGATGTGGAATACCCGCCATTGGAATCGGCTCACCATTTGAACTGCCACGACTGGTGAGCGTGATATTTAAAAGTTGCGCGGCTTTTTTAGCGTCGTCATAAAACAACTCGTAAAAATCGCCCATGCGATAAAAAACCAGTGTGTCAGGGTGTTGCGCTTTGATGCGAAAATACTGTTGCATCATTGGGGTGTGTGATTTTTCGAGGTTCATAAAGATGTATTGTAAATTGTAAAAATCTGCCGCTTCTTTCTGCTATTTTAAACTAAAACAAAACTTCAACTGTGCGTTGATGTAACCCTAACACGCAAGAAAAACTGGTGATTATAGCTAATACAATATAAATTGATGCGATTATACTGCCAATATACAGGGCTACCTTATCAAAACGGCGTTGGTGCATAAATAAATACTTTTAAAATCATAATCTTGTGTTTATTAAGCGCATCAAAA
>CAIRCR010000073.1 GCA_903877065.1 uncultured Pseudomonadota bacterium | reverse complement strand
TCAATTCAGGCATTCATCCGAAAGAATTTTTTAAGGAGCTTTATAGCTTCATCGCTCGCGGGAAAATATGGCATGGTGAAATTTGTAACCGAGCTAAAAATGGCAGTTTTTATTGGGTTGCAACCACGATTGTCCCGTTTTTAAATCGAGATGGAAAACCAATGCAATACATCAGCATTCGCACTGATATTACCGAACGCAAAAAAGATGAAGAAATTATTCAGCAATTAGCGTTTTATGATGCTTTAACCCAATTGGCAAATCGTCGTTTACTGCTTGACCGATTAAATCAAGCGATAATTGCCAGTGAACGCACGAAAGAATATGGTGCGTTGATGTTTTTAGATTTGGACAAATTTAAACCGCTTAATGATAAATTCGGACACGATGCGGGTGATGCGTTATTGATTGAAGTCGCACGACGATTAAATAATTGTGTGCGGAAAATAGATACGGTTGCGCGTTTTGGTGGTGATGAATTTGTGGTTTTATTACATGAATTAGGGGCAGATGATTTTGAGGCAAAGCAAACAGCCTTAGCAATTGCTGAAAAAATTCGTATGACCTTAGCGCAGCCATATCAATTAAATGTGGGTGACAAAACAATTGAACATCAATGTACTTCAAGTATTGGCGTGGTTGATTTTATTGGCTCGACAAAAAGTAAGGACGACATACTCAAACAAGCCGATGATGCAATGTACCAAGCTAAAAAAGCTGGGCGTAATGCCATCATTGTTTATTGTCCCTAAACCTAAAATTTTTTTAACTTAACCAAAAGAGGATTTAACTATGAATGAAAATTGGATTGCGCCATCGATTTTGTCTGCAAACTTTGCAAAATTGGGTGAAGAAGTAGACAACGTTTTAAGAGCTGGTGCAGATGTTGTGCATTTTGACGTGATGGATAATCACTTTGTACCGAATTTAACGATTGGACCTTTGGTGTGTGAGGCGTTACGCAAACATGGTGTAACCGCGCCCATCGATGTGCATTTGATGATTGAACCTGTAGACAGAATCGTTCCTGATTTTGCCAAAGCGGGCGCGAGCATTATTACGTTTCACCCTGAAGCATCAACGCACATTGACCGTACTTTGCAATTGATTAAAGACCAAGGCTGTCAAGCAGGTTTAGTTTTCAATCCTGGCACGCCGTTACATTACTTGGATTACGTCATGGACAAAATTGACATTATTTTGTTGATGTCTGTGAATCCAGGTTTTGGCGGTCAATCGTTTATTCCGTCTGCTCTCGGAAAATTGCGCGAAGTGAGAAAACGCATCAACGAAAGCGGTCGTAACATTCGTTTAGAAATCGACGGCGGCGTAAAAGTGGACAACATCCGTGAAATAAAAGCAGCTGGTGCGGATACATTTGTTGCGGGTTCAGCGATTTTTAATCAACCTGATTACAAAAAAGTGATTGACGAAATGCGCGTTGAATTAGCGAAAGCGGTGTAAAAAATGTTGGCGAAACTGATTGCTTTTGACTTAGATGGAACGTTGATTGATTCTGCACCTGATTTGGTGGAAGCAGTCAATTTCGCGCTAACACAACTCGATAAACCAACACATTCGCAAGACACAATTCAGCAATGGATTGGCAATGGCGCGGATGTGTTGGTGAAACGGGCGTTGCTAAATAATTGGCACGTTGGCGAAATTCCCGAAGATTTTGACGTTGCGTTTGAATTATTCAAAAAATATTACGCCGAGCATGATTGGGTTCACAGTCGGTTGTACGAGGGCGTTTTGGAAACATTGCAAACACTGAAAAATGATGGTTTTAAATTAGCGTGTGTCACCAATAAAACGGCACGTTTTACCAATCCGTTAATGCAAACAACAGGACTTGCACCGTATTTTGATTTTGTTACGTCAGGCGATACGTTTTCCGAAATGAAACCCAATCCGTTACCACTTTTAGAAACAGCAAAATTGATCAATGTTGCGCCTGAAAATGCGTGGATGATTGGTGATTCAATTAACGATATTTCAGCGGGTAAAAACGCAGGATTTAAAACAATCGCGGTTTCTTACGGTTACGCTGGTCAACATTCAATGGCAGATTTGAACGCTGATTACACAGTGGATGCCATATCAAAAATTGTAGATTTAATTAAAAAATGAAATTTCAAAAAGAATTTGACGTTATCGTTGTCGGCGGCGGTCATGCGGGAACTGAAGCCGCTCTAGCTTCAGCTCGAACTGGCGCACAAACATTATTGCTCACTCAAAACATCGATACGCTCGGGCAAATGAGTTGTAATCCCGCCATAGGTGGTATTGGCAAAGGGCATTTAGTCAAAGAAATCGACGCGCTTGGCGGCATCATGGCGAAAGCGATTGATGTCAGTGGCATTCAATTTAGGATTTTGAACGCAAGCAAAGGTCCTGCGGTTCGGGCAACTCGCGCTCAAGCCGATCGCCAACTTTATAAACAAACAATTCGCTCGTCATTAGAAAATCAGCCGAATTTAATGTTATTTCAACAAACGGTTGCTGATTTGATTGTTGAAGGTACAAAAGTCGTAGGCGTGAAAACACAGATGGGATTAGATTTCTCAGCGAAAGCAGTTGTTTTAACAGCAGGCACTTTTTTAGCAGGCAAAATTCATATTGGTTTGGAAAATTACAGCGGCGGACGTGCGGGTGATGCAGCTTCGATTGCGTTGGCGGAACGTTTGCACGAATTGCCGTTGCGAATTGACCGTTTAAAAACAGGCACGCCGCCGCGAATTGATGCGCGGACGATTAATTTTTCAGTTTTGGAAATGCAACATGGTGATACACCTATTCCTGTGTTTTCGTTTTTAGGTGAACCTGAACATCATCCGCGCCAAATTCCCTGCTACATCACCCGTACCAACGAAAAAACTCACGATATTATTCGTAACGGTTTAGACCGTTCGCCGCTTTATTCGGGAATTATTGAAGGTATTGGTCCGCGTTATTGTCCCTCGATTGAAGACAAAATTGTTCGTTTTGCTGACCGTGATTCACACCAAATTTTTATTGAGCCAGAAGGTTTAAATACACACGAAATTTATCCGAATGGTATTTCAACTAGCTTGCCGTTTGATGTGCAATATGAATTTGTGCGTTCGATGCTAGGATTTGAAAACGCTGAAATCATGCGTCCAGGTTACGCGATTGAATACGATTTTTTTGATCCGCGAGATTTGAAAAGTTCACTTGAAAATAAACATTTAGACGGACTTTTTTTTGCAGGTCAAATTAACGGCACGACGGGTTATGAAGAAGCCGCCGCGCAGGGTTTAATTGCAGGTTTTAATGCAGCGCGATTGACACGCGGCGAGGACAGTTGGTGTCCGCGTCGTGATGAGGCTTATATTGGCGTGATGATTGACGATTTGATTACACGCGGCACACAAGAGCCTTACCGAATGTTCACCAGTCGCGCCGAATATCGTTTGTTATTGCGCGAAGATAATGCTGATTTGCGTTTGACTGAAAAAGGACGTGAGTTAAATTTGGTTGATGATGAACGCTGGCAAGCGTTTGAAATGAAGCGTGAAAATATTGATAAATTACAAGCCGCGTTAAAACAAAAATGGATTCACACCGACACCGAAAATGCCGCGCAAGTTGAATCCTTTTGGGGAAAAACCCTGAACAAAGAAGCTAATTTAACCGAGTTATTGCGTCGTCCTGAAGTGGATATTAAAAATTTAGTTTCGTTTTTAGATGAAGGCGAAACGTTTGCTGACGATGTGACAGAGCAGGTTGAAATTCAATCAAAATATGAAGGTTATATCACGCGTCAACAAACTGAAATCGATAAAGCACTGCGGCATGACCATTTAAAATTATCCGTTTCTTTGAATTACAAAGAGGTTTCGGGGTTGTCGCATGAAGTGAGTGAAAAGTTACAAAAACAACGTCCTGAAACTTTAGGGCAAGCCTCACGGATGCAGGGCGTTACACCTGCTGCAATATCATTGTTACTTGTTCATTTGAAAAAGAAAGCTGCATGACACCAGAAGAAAAATTATTACGCGACGGTTTGAATACACTCAAACTTTCGACCAATGATGACAAAGTAGCGAAATTGTTGGCGTTCATTGCGTTAATCGAAAAATGGAATAAAGCCTACAATCTCACGGCAATTCGCCGACGTGACGAAATGGTGAATTTACATTTGCTCGATAGCATAGCAATTTTGCCTTATTTGGAAGGCAAGCAAATAATTGACGTGGGGACGGGGGCTGGTTTGCCGAGTATTCCGCTTTCGATATTTCGACCCGATATTGAATTTCAATTACTAGACAGCAATGCGAAAAAAACTCGTTTTGTGCAACAGGCAATTTTGGAATTGAAATTGTCAAACGTAAAAGTCACGCACAGTCGTGTTGAAAATTTTCAGCCTGAAAAACTGTTTGATACCGTTTTGACAAGAGCATTTGCACGTTTACCTGAAATTATTGATTTAACTCAGCATTTGATTTCTAAAAATGGTGTGTTGCTTTGTATGAAGGGACAAATGCCTGAAGAAGAACTTGCTGCTGTAAATGCACAAACAACGTTGATTTCAATTAGCGTGCCGCATCTTGAAGCCGAGCGGTGTTTGGTAAAAATTACACATTTTAAAAGTTAAGGAAAAATCGTGGGAAAAATTATTGCCGTTACTAATCAAAAAGGTGGCGTAGGAAAAACAACGACTAGCGTCAATTTGACCGCGTCGCTTGCCGCATTAAAACAGCGCGTTCTACTGGTCGATTTAGACCCACAAGGCAATGCAGCGATGGGTTGCGGTGTTGATAAACACGATATTCAGTATTCAAGTTACGACTTGTTGATGGAAACTGTTCCCACCGCACAAACAGTGATTAACTTACCTGAATTACAATTTGACGTGATTGCGGGTAATGCCGATTTGACCGCCGCCGAAATTGAATTGATGCAAGCCGAACGCAAGGAATTACGGCTTTCGCACGCTTTACAGACAATTAAAAGTAATTATGACTATGTAATTATTGATTGTCCGCCATCGCTGAATATGTTGACGTTAAACGCGATGGTTGCAGCGAATAGTTTGTTGATTCCAATGCAATGTGAATATTACGCACTGGAAGGAATTTCAGCGTTAATCGAAACATTCAAAAGTATTCAAAGCACAGTAAATTCTGAGTTGCATCTGGAAGGGATTTTACGAACGATGTTTGATGACCGAAATCGTTTAACAAAAGACGTTTCAGAGCAGTTGATTCGTTATTTTGGTGATAAAGTGTTTAAAGTTTGTATTCCGCGTAATGTGCGTGTTGCCGAAGCTCCAAGTCATGGTTTACCTGTTTTGAATTACGATAGAACTTCGCGTGGAGCTGTCACTTATATGGAATTGGCAAAAGAAATTTTGGCAAATGCGGGTGCAGCAAATGGCAAGTAAACCCTCTCGTTTGGGACGTGGATTAGAAGCGTTATTAGGCGATATGCCTACCGTGTTAAAACCTACAAATACCTCATCGCAACAAATTTTATCGATTGAATTATTGCAACCAGGTAAATACCAGCCGCGTAAAGATATGAATCCTGAAAAATTACAAGAGTTGGCAAATTCAATTACCGTGCAAGGGATTGTGCAGCCAATTGTCGTGCGTCAAATTTCGCCAGAGCGTTACGAAATTATAGCTGGTGAGCGGCGATGGAGAGCGGCTCAATTAGCGGGACTAGAAGATGTACCTGTGATTGTCAAAGACATCGATGATAGCACGGCAATAGCGATTGCTTTGATTGAAAATATTCAACGCGAAGATTTGAATGCACTTGAAGAAGCAGAAGCCTTGCAACGATTATTGACCGAATTCGCAATGACACATCAAAAAGTTGCAGAGGCTGTGGGAAAATCACGGACGACGGTAACAAATTTGTTGCGACTGCTCGAACTTGCGCCTGAAGTTAAAAAAATGCTTACTCATAGACAATTGGAAATGGGACACGCGCGGGCGTTGTTGCCTCTAACTGAAGATTTGCAAATTGTGGCTGCACGAAAAATTACTGCCGAGGGAATGTCCGTGCGGTTGGCTGAAAAGCTAATCAAAGACATTTTGCAACATCCAAAAGTACAAGTGGAAAATACGAAAATTGATAACAACTTACTTACGTTGCAAAACGATTTGAGTACAAAATTTGGCGTGCGAGTTCAAGTTGAAGGTAACAAAAGTGGCAAAGGAAAATTGACAATTCATTATACAAATTTGGATGAATTGGAAAGTATTTTGAGTGAAATGCAACTCCACAGAAACAAATGAATCAAGAATCCACCTTGATTTAACTTGGTTCGCTCTATATAATCCATCTATATGTTCAACCCTATTTAAATTTACAAATGACTCCTCATAATTCAATAATAATTAGAATTTTAAGGTATCAATTTTTAGTTATTTGTGTGGTCAGCCTAACTGTAACGCTGTTATTAGATTTAATTTCGGGTACTTTTGCGTTTTTAGGTGGTTTGATTGCTTTTTTACCCAATGCTTATTTTGGATTTCGCATAACCCAAACCGCTAAGTTAGAAGCAAAAAAATTTATAAATTCTTTTTACGCCAGTGAATCTATTAAATTAGTTTTAACAGCCATATTTTTTTTGCTTATATTTAGGATTCCAAACGTTAGATTATTACCGCTGTTAATCTGCTATGTCGGCACGTTATCAGTATTTTGGTTCGCATTATTGATGCGTTAAATTTTCAAGTTAGTAAAGTAAAATATAGAGAGGATTCATGGCTACTGAAGCTCACTCAGAAGGTGCAACTGGCTACATTATTCACCATTTAACAGCATTGCGTATTGGTGAAGGTTTTTGGAGCTTACATCTTGATACTTTGTTTTTTTCAGTGTTTTTAGGTGGTGTATTTATTTGGTTTTTCAAGAGTGCCGCCGAAAAAGCAACCACTGACGTACCTGGATTGGCACAAAATTTCGCCGAAATGTTGATTGAATTTGTAGATCAGCAAGTAAAGGACAGTTTTCATGGTCACAGTAAAGTAATTGCTCCTTTAGCTTTAACGATTTTCTGCTGGGTTTTTTTATGGAATTTTATGGATTTATTTCCAGTCGATATTTTGCCGTTAATCGGCTCCATGATGGGGATTGAATATTTGCGGGTCGTGCCGAGTACAGATTTGAACGCTACATTTGCAATGTCCATTTCAGTATTTTTCTTGATTATTTTCTACAGCATCAAAATCAAAGGACCTATTGGCTTTGTAAAAGAGCTAATGTTTCAACCTTTTGGACCTTGGTTGACACCGTTTAATTTGTTATTAAAGTTAGTTGAGGAAATCGCGAAGCCTATTTCGTTAGCCTTACGGTTATTTGGTAACTTGTATGCTGGTGAGCTCATTTTTATTCTTATTGCTTTGTTGCCCTGGTACGTTCAGCCATTTTTGAGTTTTCCTTGGGCAATTTTCCATATTTTGATTATTACCCTTCAAGCGTTTATTTTCATGGTACTCACTATTGTGTATTTGAGCATGGCGCATGAAGATCATTAGAATTTTTACATTTTTTATTAACGATACGTTGGAGATATTATGGAACTTGCAAAATTGATTGCTGATGTGCAGGGTATGACTGCAATCGCAGTAGGTTTGGTTTTAGGTTTGGGTGCATTAGGAACCGCTATTGGTTTCGGCTTATTAGGTGGTAAATTTTTGGAAGGTGCTGCACGCCAACCTGAAATGGTTCCTATGTTGCAAGTAAAAATGTTTGTTGTTGCGGGTTTATTGGACGCTGTAACAATGATTGGCGTTGGTTTAGCTTTATTCTTCACCTTCGCGAATCCATTCTTATCAGCAGTGCAAGCGGCGGCAGGTCAATAGATCTGTTTCATTTTAATCGCAACAAGAGGATCGCATCGTGAGTATCAATGCTACTCTGATTGGACAAATGATTACCTTTGCACTTCTGGTATGGTTTACTATGAAGTACATTTGGCCACCGTTATTTGACTCTTTAGAAGAACGTAAAAAGAAAATCGCTGACGGTTTGGCGGCAGCTGAAAAAGGTCAAGAGCAAATCGTTTTGGCTGAAAAGAGAGCTAAACTTGTTCTTAAAGAGGCAAAAGATCAGTCTTCCGAGATTGTTATTCTTGCTCAAAAACGTGCTAATGAAATCGTAGAAGAGTCAAAACACACCGCGAAACAAGAAGGTGAACGTTTAATTCTTGCTGCGAAAGGGCAGATTGAACAAGAATTACAACAGGCCAAAGAAGGTTTGCGTAAAGAAATTACTACGTTGGCATTATCTGCCGCCCAGCAAATTCTGGGTGCTGAAATCGACAAAGCCAAACATCAAGACATTCTCAATAAAGTCTCTAGTCAATTAGGTTAAGTATTATGAGCGAACTAGCAACATTGGCAAGACCTTACGCAGTTGCGGTTTTTAAGCGAGCGAAGGAAACGGATTCAGCTAAGACATGGTCAAAAAATTTAGCTTTTGTAGCCTCTGTGTTCAGTAATAAATCGATTTCGGATTTGATTGATAACCCTAAAATCGGTAAATCTGCTTTATCGACAGTATTGTTGGATATTAGCGAAGGTCAGATTGATCAAGAAGGTCAGAATTTTCTGAAAATATTGATTGAAAATAATAGGTTGTCTTTGGTTCCAGCTATTACGCAATTATTTGAAACCTATAAAGCTGAAGACGAAGGTTCTATTGAGATTGATGTAACGACCGCTTTTGCTTTCACTGATGAAACGAAGAAAAAATTTAGTTCAACACTGAAAAAAGTCTTCGGCAAAAAAGTAAATATGAAAGTAGCGGTTGATTCAGCTCTCATTGGCGGAGTTTTAGTACGCGCGGGTGATCAGGTGATTGACGCTTCCGTTAGAGGTCAACTTCAACAATTAGCACAAAGACTCTAAATTTAGAGCGAGAAAGATATGCAATTAAATCCATCTGAAATCAGTGATCTGATTAAAAAGAAGATCGAAAACTTCGATTTAAGTACACAAGTTCACACTGAAGGAACTGTCGTCAGTGTAACCGACGGGATTGTGAGAATTCACGGTCTTTCACAAGCGATGCAAGGTGAAATGCTAGAATTTACTGGCGGCACTTTTGGTATGGCTCTCAATTTAGAAAGAGATTCAGTTGGTGCGGTAGTTTTAGGATCGTACCAGCATATTTCTGAAGGCGATACCGTCAAATGCACAGGTAAAATTTTAGAAGTGCCTATTGGCGAAGCTTTATTAGGTCGTGTGGTTGATGCCTTGGGTAATCCAATTGATGCAAAAGGCGCGATTGATACCACTGAATTTTCACCCATTGAAAAAATTGCTCCAGGTGTAATTGCACGCCAATCAGTAGATCAACCTGTTCAATTAGGTTTGAAATCTATCGATGCTATGATTCCAGTAGGTCGTGGTCAACGAGAGTTGATTATTGGCGATCGTCAAACGGGTAAAACAGCTATTGCGATTGACGCGATTATCAATCAAAAAGGTACTGGAATTAAATGTATCTATGTGGCGATTGGTCAAAAACGTTCATCGATAGCTAACGTGGTTCGCAAACTAGAAGAGCATGATGCATTAGCACACACGATTATCGTTGTGGCTTCAGCATCTGAATCAGCGGCATTACAATTCATCGCACCTTATACAGGTTGCACGATGGGTGAATATTTTCGTGACAAAGGCGAAGATGCGTTAATCATCTATGATGATTTAACCAAGCAAGCTTGGGCATATCGTCAGGTTTCATTGTTGTTACGCAGACCACCTGGTCGAGAAGCGTATCCTGGAGATGTTTTCTATTTGCATTCTCGTTTATTGGAACGTGCCTCGCGTATCAATGCGACCGAAGTTGAAAAATTAACAGGCGGCAAAGTAAAAGGTAAAACGGGTTCTTTGACTGCATTACCAATTATTGAAACCCAAGGTGGTGACGTTTCGGCTTTCGTACCGACCAACGTTATTTCGATTACTGACGGGCAAATATTCTTAGAAAGCAACTTGTTCAACTCAGGTATTCGTCCTGCGGTGAATGCGGGTCTATCTGTTTCAAGAGTAGGCGGAGCGGCACAAACAAAAATCATCAAAAAATTAGGCGGCGGTACTCGTTTAGATTTAGCGCAATATCGTGAGTTAGCAGCATTTGCTCAGTTCGCTTCAGATTTAGATGAAAATACACGCAAACAAATAGAGCGCGGTCAACGTGTTACTGAATTGATGAAACAAAATCAGTATTCACCAATGTCAGTTGCTCAAATGGCAGTTTCTTTGTTCGCAGCTAATGAAGGCTTTTTAGACACGGTTGAAGTAAATAAAGTTTTAGATTTTGAATCGGCATTGCAATCATACATGAAATCAGAACACAAAGAGCTTATGGCTAACATCAATGCGACGGGCGATTTCAGTAGCGATATTAGCACGGGTATTCGTTCAGCTATTGAAACATTTGTTAAAACTCACAGTTGGTAAAAAGGTATTCTTATGGCTGTTGGTAAAGAAATACGTACAAAGATTGGCAGTATTAAGAATACTCAAAAGATCACTCGCGCTATGGAAATGGTTGCGGCCAGTAAGATGCGTAAAACAAAAGAAAAAATGCTGGCGACACGTCCTTATTCAAAAAAGATTGGTAAAATTATTAAGCATCTCGCATATGCCAATCCAGAATACAAGCATCCTTTCTTAGTTAGTCGTAGTGTAAAACGTATTGGAATTATTGTTGTTAGCTCTGATCGAGGTTTGTGTGGCGGCTTGAACTCTAACTTATTCAGAAAATTGTTGGGGCAGTTGACAATATGGGACAAAGCAGGTTTTGACGTCGATGTTTGTACGATAGGTACAAAAGCTTATAGTTTTTTCTCAGGTTTGAATAAAACGACTGTAATCGGACATACGTCTAAATTAGGTGATACGCCACATTTGAATGATATTATCGGTATTATTAAAGTTATGTTAGATGCGTACTACACTGGGCAAATTGACGAACTGCACGTTGTTAGTAATGAATTTGTGAATACAATGACGCAACGTCCGAACATTGAACAGTTATTACCGATTGTGTCGAGTGAATTAGACGAACAATTAAGCAACCGGCATTGGGATTACATTTATGAGCCAGATGCAAAGGAAGTTTTAGATCACCTATTGACTCGTTACATTGAGTCGATTGTTTATCAGGGGTTAGTTGAAAATAATGCGTGTGAACAAGCTGCCCGAATGGTTGCAATGAAAAGTGCGTCTGATAATGCGGGTAATTTGATTAAAGAATTACAACTGATTTATAACAAAGCTAGGCAAGCCGCTATTACTCAAGAAATTTCAGAAATTGTCGCTGGGGCAGCCGCTGTTTAAACTGGTAAAAAATAAGTAGCGTAATGTCCCCTCGCAAATTGCGGGTGGGATTTCGAGATTTTTAGAAAAATATCTCCCTAGAGTTTTAGGGTTGTTTCGAGGACGAATTTTTATGAGCGGTAAAATTGTTCAAATTATTGGTGCAGTTGTTGACGTGGAGTTTCCATGCGATCAACTGCCGAAAATTTATGATGCCTTGATTGTTGAAGGTAAAGGCTTAGTTTTAGAAGTACAGCAACAGTTAGGCGATGGTATTGCTAGATCGATTGCAATGGGTACCACTGATGGTTTGAGTCGTGGTTTGGAAGTTACAAATACTAAAGCTCCGATTTCTGTTCCAGTTGGTAAAGAGACTTTAGGGCGTATTATGAATGTTCTCGGTGAGCCAATTGACGAAAAAGGAGCTATTGGTGAGCAAGTTAAATGGGCGATTCATCGAGAAGCCCCAAGCTACGCTGAACAAGCTGCTGCAACTGAGTTACTAGAAACAGGTATCAAAGTTATCGATTTAGTTTGTCCGTTCACCAAAGGCGGTAAAGTCGGCTTATTCGGCGGCGCAGGTGTAGGTAAAACTGTGAACATGATGGAATTGATCCGTAACATTGCTATTGAACATAGCGGTTATTCAGTATTCGCAGGAGTAGGTGAGCGTACCCGTGAGGGTAACGATTTTTATCACGAAATGACTGATTCAAACGTCATTGATAAAGTATCTCTTGTTTACGGTCAGATGAACGAGCCACCTGGAAATCGTTTGCGCGTAGCCTTAACAGGCTTAACGATGGCGGAATACTTTCGTGATGAAGGTCGTGATGTTTTATTCTTTGTGGATAACATTTATCGTTATACCTTGGCAGGTACTGAAGTATCTGCATTGTTAGGTCGCATGCCATCTGCGGTAGGTTATCAACCGACACTTGCTGAAGAAATGGGCGTATTGCAAGAACGTATTACTTCAACAAAAACAGGTTCGATTACATCAATTCAGGCAGTTTACGTTCCAGCGGATGACTTGACCGATCCTTCACCAGCAACGACTTTCGCACATTTAGACGCAACAGTTGTATTGTCACGTCAAATTGCAGAGTTGGGTATTTATCCCGCGATTGACCCACTCGATTCAACTAGCCGTCAATTAGACCCATTAGTTATTGGTCAAGAGCATTACGATGTAGCACGAAACGTTCAAGGCACATTGCAACGTTATAAAGAATTGCGCGATATCATCGCAATTTTGGGCATGGATGAATTATCTGAAGAAGACAAATTACTTGTTTCAAGAGCGCGTAAAATTCAACGTTTTTTGTCACAACCTTTTTTTGTTGCTGAAGTATTCACAGGATCACCTGGTAAATACGTTTCGTTAAAAGACACAATTTCTGGTTTCAAAGGCATTTTGGCTGGTGATTACGATTCTATTCCAGAACAAGCATTCTACATGGTAGGCACAATCGACGAAGTGTTAGAAAAAGCTAAAACACTGAAAGCGTAAGGCTCTTGTTGTCTACTAACTTTATTTTTTAAGGTAACAAATCATGACTATGTCAGTGCATGTAGACATTGTAAGTGCAGAAAAAGAAATTTTCTCTGGTTTGGCGGAAATGGTTTTTTGCCCCGCTGAAATGGGTGAGGTTGGTATTACACCTGGTCACGCACCGTTAATTACAAAGCTGAATCCTGGTGAAGTTCGTGTAAAAGTGAGCAACACCGAAAGCTACCCTTTTTTCATTTCAGGTGGCTTGCTCGAAGTCCAGCCGCACGTCGTAACAATTTTAGCGGATACTGCAATCCGTGCAAAAGATATAGACGAAGCATCAGCGATTCAAGCTAAAGCACGTGCCGAAGAAATTTTAGCGAACAAAACTAGTCGGGTGGATTACGCTTCGGCTGAAAAACAATTATTCCAAGCGATTATGCAATTACGCACGCTTGAAAGATTTAGAAAACGCGGCAGTTAGTCGCCGTTATCGCTCTAATTTCGATACAAGCCCGATAACGTTCAGACGCTATCGGGCTTTTTTATTTAATTTATGGAAAATAAAATGAGTCTGGCAACAATTATTCTCGCGGCAGGCAAAGGAACTCGAATGCGTTCACAGCTACCTAAAATATTGCATTCAATTAGTCACAAATCATTATTGGAACACGTTTACGAAACAGGTGTTCAGCTGAAAAATAACTCTATTTACATTGTGGTTGGTCATGGTGCGGAACAAGTTAAAAAAACGTTAGAATATTTGGCTGTGAATTGGATTGATCAAACGCAACAACTCGGCACTGGTCACGCAGTACAGCAGGCAATTAACCAAATTGATGACAATTTTATGGTCTTGATTTTATACGGCGACGTGCCACTGTTGAGAATAGAAACACTGCAAAATTTACTTTCTAAAACAAACGAAAAAACACTCGCGCTTTTGACCGTAAATTTAAAAAATCCAATGGGTTACGGGCGAATTGTGCGTGATGATTCAGGAAAAGTTTTGCGAATTGTTGAGGAAAAGGACGCAAATTTAACAGAAAAAAATATTACTGAGGTCAATACAGGAATTTTAGCTGTACAAAGTAAAGCAGAATTCTCT
>CAIRCR010000072.1 GCA_903877065.1 uncultured Pseudomonadota bacterium | reverse complement strand
GCCAAAGAAACAGGCATTCCCGAAATTGGCATGGCGAATCCTGACCAACAAAATCGTTTTACACCATTCTTCAAACCAGCATTGCCAGATCAAGGTGTACGCGGTTATGTCGATGGTTCTTTGGGAATGCGTCAAATGCCTGGGATTAAAAGTCCTTATGTGAAAAACGATCCACAAAAATTTGATTACAACGCCAATCAACAAGCGTTTGTGGCACAGTTTATTCCCGCAACCGATATTGACGATCAAGGACGTGTTAATCCTTATCCGCTCATGCGCGTTGAAGCAAAGATTGGTAACACCACGTTTGCTAAAACAGATGCTGTTTTTACAACAGCGTCTGAAACACGTTGCCGTGAATGTCACGCAGCGGGCAAAGTTGCAGGTGATGAAGATGTTTGGCGTATGCCTGTGACGACCGATGAATTGGTTGCACCAGACGGTAAAAGTCCAGGCGCGGCAACAGGGGCGGGAAGTTTTGATCCAGGTGTAGATCCAACTAAACCTTGGCCACCAGCTGTTCACAACAAATTCGACGACAAAATTGCTGACAATCCAACGTTTACCAATTTGGCGGCAGGTGTCAACGATCCAAAAAGCGTGATTTATATTCCACGCGATCAAAATGGTTTACGCACAGATCGTGTTAAAGAATCTCGTTGGGTTAAAGTCGATGCGGCAGGCAAACCAACAACGCAAACCAGTCCAACCAAACCCGCTGATGCTGACGCAAGTTGGCGTTTACAAGTGCGTTTGAATTTCCGTGAACCTGAAGAAGAGGGTGGTAATTCATGGCTTGAACAAGAAAAAGCAGCGGTATTCAATACGTTAATCATGCACGATTACATGGTTTATTACGGTCCAACGCCTGCAACGGGCGCAAAATGGCCTGCGAGTTATTCAACGCAAGTTGCGGACTCGTATGCTGATGATAAAGGTAAATCTCGCGCTCAACCGATGTATTTCTGTTCTGGACATCATCAAAGTGCGCTCAAAGCTGACGTAGGCGTTGTTGCGCGTTCATTCCAAACTAATCGCTCTGATTATTCAAAAGCGTTCCATGCCTTCCACGGAAAAATGCAGGTTTATAAAGCAGACGTTAGCGCGGCAGTTAGCGCGGACGGTTTAGCACACAAAAAAGGTGATTTGATTCGTGATGAACGTGGACACCCTAAAATGTTAGGCGGCAGAGGTTGGGATTCCCAACACAACGATGATAACGGCATACCGTTGACTGCGGATAAAACCACAGGCGAATTAACCGTTAAAACGATACCCACTTACGCTGATCCATCGAAAAATAACTGGCGACCTGATTTATTCCCAGCGGATAAAAATGGTGAACCGTTAGTTAAAACGGCTGAAAAAGTTCCCGACGAAGAAAGCTGTAATAAATGTCACACGGGTTCAACTGAAAAAAGTTATCGTGACATTCATCACACGGCAGGTTTGAAATGCGATAGCTGTCACGGTGATATGTTGGCGGTCGGTAACGTTTATCCGAATAAAGAGTACAACGCCAATTTAACAGGCGGTGGAGCATTTACGGGTGATTCGATTAACTTCCGCAGACCTTGGTTAGATGAACCTAATTGCGGTTCGTGTCACATGGGTGATGGCAATCTTGCCAAAGACGGTAAAGGTCTAAACTTTAGTGCGGGCGTGATGCGTCAAGCGTGGAATCCTGGTGATACGACAGGTTTCAGTCGTGACCCAATGAATGCACGTTTTGCAGTCATGCCAAACAAAGAAGCACGTCCTGAACAAGCGACTGTTGACGGTAAAACGGTTTATAAACCACAACCCGTTTCACAAACGCTATACCGCAAAAGTGCAGATGTTCACGGTAGCGGTGCAAACGGCGAATTAACCTGTTCAACGTGTCACGGTGGTTCGCATTCAATTTGGCCAAACCAAGATCCGAACGCAAACGACAACCAAACTGCGAAACAATTGCAAGGTTACGATGGCAACATTGCAGAATGTTCGGTTTGTCACATCAAAGACGACTTCAAAACAGGCTTAGTAGCTACCGATGGTGGCGCGAGTGGTTTGGGCGTTGGACAAGGTGTGCGTGATGGAACGGTTGTTAACTCAAGCAGTCCAAAAGCGTTCCTTGCGGGTCCTCACGGTATGCACCCCGTTGGTGATAAATCGTGGTATTACGATGCGGTGGGTGCTGCAAAAAATACCGCAAAAGATGCCAATGGAAAATTCAACGGTGGTTGGCATAATGATTTTGCCAAAAAAGCGGGTCCTGATGGCGAAGACCAATGTGCTGCGTGTCATGGCGCAGATCACAAAGGAACTCGTTTATCGAAAACTTTAGTGGATAGAACGTTGACCGATGCAACAGGCAAGTCCATTAAAGTCGTAAAAGGTCAAGTTATCGGTTGTGATTTGTGTCATAAACTTGATAAAAGTTTCATGAACTCACCCAAAGGCACAGCGCAATTCCACGCGCCACTAAAACCCGAAACGTTTGTGATTAAAGCTGCACCAGCAGTTACAACGCCAACAACAGGTGGAGGTATGAACATGGGTGGAATGAGTATGGGAGGTATGGGTCATTAAATTCACGTTGTAAATTTTAAAGAGAGAGGGAGCGTTGAAAAACGTTCCCTTTTTTGTTTTTAATAATTAAGCCATTGCGTTATTTCACCCGATTTTATCTGCGAGTTGTGGCATTTGACTTGTTTTTAGTTCATTGCATATTCGTTTTTTATTCGCAATAAATCCCTAACACCTTTAAAAAAAATAGCCTTTTAGTTTTATGGTCATTTTTTTGCATGATTCACCAACGGCAGGGCAATTTTGTCTGCTCGTTGTGACTTCTTTCTAAAATTTAGAACCAAAGAATAAGGATACAAAAATGAACTTTTTATTACGCAGTATGATGACAGGCTTACTTCTTGTGAGTAGCTCTGCAATGGCAATTGGGACAACGATTATCTCTACTTCACCTGTTCCACTGGACATGACTGGCAAAAGTGTTGCTTCCGTAAAATGGGGCAGTTATTTGGTTAACGGTATTGCTAATTGTGGAAGTTGCCACAGTACAGTTGTTTATAAAACAGGCACTGATCCATTCAAAGGTCAACCTGTTGAAATAAATACAGCAACCTACCTTTCTGGTGGCAAAAAATACGCAAATAACACCATTACATCGGCAAATTTAACGCCTGATGCAACAGGTAAACCTGCTGGACTGACATTTGATCAATTTCGAAATGTAATGAGAAAAGGAACTGATCCAGAAGATGCAACAAAATTGATACAAGTTCATCCGTGGCCAATTTATAAAAATATGACAAACGCGGATTTGAAAGCGATTTATGAATATCTACGCGCAATTCCATCATTGGAAATGCCTGTGTTGTAAATGCAGAACCGTCGTAACAACCTTAATTCCAATAAGCACATTAAATTTAAAAAAGGGAGACGTTGCAAAGCGTCTCTTTTTTTACCACCGAACTTTTTAGGTAAAAAATCATGAAAACAACTCAATCCATCAGCCGCAGAAAATTTTTAATGTTTAGCGGTGCGGCAACAGCTCTGATAGCCACAGATTTAATTGGACTTGGCAGACAGGTTTTTGCCGCTGATGCGGCAATTCCAACATTAACTTCAGTAACACCCGCCGCCACGTTTACGTTACCCGCGTTACCTTATGCACAAGACGCGCTCACGCCGTACATTAGCGCGAACACGATTAGCTTTCATTATGGCAAACACCACGCGGGGTATGTCACGAATTTGAATAACCTTGTGAAAGGAACAAAATACGCAAAAGGAACGTTAGAAAAAATTATTAAGCTAACGTACAACCAATTTTTACTTTCATCGATTTATAACAATGCCGCGCAAACGTGGAATCACACGTTTTACTGGAATAGCTTAAAACCTAATTCGGGTGACAAATCATTAGTTCCAGGTAAATTGTCAGCGTTAATAAATGCCCAATTTGGGCATTTTTCTGATGCAACTAAAGATGATAAAGGCGCATGGACAAATCCAGGTCTTAAACAAAAATTGTTTGATGCGGCAAAAGGACATTTTGGTAGTGGTTGGGCGTGGTTGGTTTTGAATAAGCAAAATCAATTAGAAATTATGACCACAAAAAATGCTGATTCACCGTTGACCAAAGCAGGTTACGTTCCGTTACTGGTCATCGATGTTTGGGAACACGCTTATTATTTGGATTATCAAAATGGACGTGTGGGTTATCTCAACGCAGTTTTGGATAACATTATCAATTGGCAATTTGCAGAAGATAATTTGCCTGCAACGCTGAAGGTCTAACGAAAAAACAACCCATTTACTTAGAAAGTGGGTTGTTAGCGTTTTAGGAACAACAATGATTTTTTTATCCAAATTACAGAAAACTATTTTTATCATTACCGTATTTTTCACGCCGATGGCTCAGGCGGCAAATCAAAAACCAGTAGCCAACGCGGGGACAGATCAAAATGTTATTTTTTCAACAAAAGTGACACTTTCTGCCACAAAAAGTTCAGATTCCGATGGGACAATTAAAACGTATCAGTGGTTACAATCCAGCGGCACAAAAGTGCTTTTAACAAATGCAAAAACTGTATCGCCATCGTTTATCAGCCCTAAAAAATCAGGCTCGTTAATTTTTAAACTGACGGTAACTGACGACAAAAAAGCCACAGCCACCGATACCGTTACAATTAACGTGAATGAAAAACTGATTTGTGAATTGCCGCAGGTCAATGAAAACAACGTTTGCGTTGATAAATCGACCAAATCACAATTAAACGATACGGGAATTACGTTTTGTTCGGACGGCGCATACAACGTTGATAGTTGCAATATCACAAGTTATCCGCGTCAAGATGCGGAGTTTGGACGTGATGCGTTAAACAATGACAATAAAGACGGTCATGCGGGTTTTAGTTTTAGCAAAATCAGTGCGACAGGTGAAAAATTATCGCTCGATGCACCCGTTTGGGCGTGCGTTAAAGATAATGTGACGGGGTTGTTGTGGGAAGTAAAAAAAGCAAAAAATGCGAATGACCATTATGGTTTTGCTGAAACTGAAAAATTCGTGCAATCAACCAATTCACAAAAATTGTGTGGCGAAACAAGTTGGCGAATGCCACAAATTCAAGAGTTGCAAAGCATTATTGATTACAGCGTACCGTTACCTAATCCAAATATCGACAGTTATTTTTTTCCAAATTCAACGAATCAAATTTATTGGTCGGCAACGCCTTATGCCAAAAATACAACTGATGCTTGGGGAATTTATTTCAATGACGGGCGTGTGTTTGAACAAGAAAAAACCACCAACGCGGCGATTCGTTTAGTGAGTTCAACGAAAACCGCTAAGACAACAAAATATGTCATTTCCGACGATCAACAAGAAGTTTTAGACACACAGACGGGGTTAATTTGGCGACGTTGCGTTGAGGGTATGACTTGGAATGGCACAACGTGTGTTGGCGAGCCATTTGGCGCAATGTTACAAGAAGGTTTGCAACGTGCCGCAAGTGAAGCGCGTTTAACTGGAAAAGCGTGGCGGTTGCCCAATATCAAAGAATTAACCAGTTTAGTTGACACTTCTCAACAAAATTTAGCGATTGATTTAGCCGTATTTCCCGCAACACCCAATGATCAAGTTTGGTCGTCGTCATCTTATTCACTAGATGCGTTTTTTGGTTGGGTTGTGCATTTTTATTACGGTTCAAGTTATTACACTTATTTAGAAGATACGGGCGTGATTCGACTGGTTAGGTAATTTAGTACACCTAATTTCAAAATAACGGGATTATCAAATAGGTAGTGCTACACAAGTAATGCCATGATCCAAGTTTATAAACTTTTTGGACTTTTTAGTTCACAACACTTTGAAATTAAATACTTTAAAAATTAAAAATTGATACAGCATTACTTGTGTAGCACTACCAGAGTGAAACGATATTATTTGATGGCGGTATCTGAAAATTAGCGTTTTGCGTTAAAGCTGATTTCTAAAGCATGAAGGGCATTTTCACATTCGGCTGTTGATTGTAATTCGATGTTACTTGCGTCGGCACGGCATTCTTTGTTTTTGGCTTCGGCAACTTTGATATTTGCAGCGTACCAAGCAACGCTTTTTACGTCTGATTTTGAACTTTGAGCGTTGGTGGTTTGGATAGCTAAGACTGCTATTAACGCGAAAAATGATGTAGCAACAATTACATCACGATTTTGTATTTTTGGTAATTTTGGCATAAGTATTGTACTCGTTAAAGTTAGTAAAAATTGCAGCATCTAGGAAATAATGCTGCATTTGAAAGAGAAGGATATAAGAACTTTTAACGCCTAGAGGAGCGTTTAAAAGTTGGCGCATTCTAGCGATAAAATTTGATGCTTAAAATGTGACAAATTGCCGCGTGACAAACTGTCGCACATGAGTGGCTGGATTTTTTATGACGTAAATTCATCAGATAAATCATGCCGAATTCTGATCAACGAAAAAAATTACGTGATATGACACATATAAATTGTGTGATATGCCATGCGAGTTGTGGATTTCCAAGGAAATGGAAGGAAATAGTTCTTAACGTTTTGAATTTTAAAATAAATTTTAAAAGGTGTAATTATTGCTTTCAAAGCATCGTTGCCATTATTG
>CAIRCR010000071.1 GCA_903877065.1 uncultured Pseudomonadota bacterium | reverse complement strand
CCACCACAAACACAAGAAATGATTAAGCAGCGAATTTACCATTCAACAACAAAGCTGGCAGATGATTATATTAAATATCTTGAAGGAAGCGATGTTTGTAGATATAGCTTGCTTTGGTCTGGAGAATATCTGAAATACGGAAAACATTTGAGAGAGCCAAGAAATGACTTTAGTTTGTTTTCCACAAAAAGAATTTTGGTAAGACAAATCCCATCAAAACCGCCTTATTGTATCAATGCGTGTTTAGCAGAAGAATTAGCGTTGAACGATAGAAACTCGATGAATATAGTTCGTTTTAAAACATCACCAGAATTTATTTTGGGAGTTTTGAATTCGCGTTTAATTTCTTATTGGTTTGTTCATAAATTCGGCAAAATGCAACGCGGTGTTTTTCCACAATTTAAAGTGAATGAATTGGCTAGTTTTCCCATTCCAAAAATCCCCGAATCCGAGCAACAACCGTTGATAAAATTAGTGGACGAAATTCTTGCCAAGAAAAAAGCAGGCAACGACACCAGTGCGTTGGAACGTGAGATTGATGTGTTGGTTTATGGGCTTTATGGGTTGACGGATGAAGAAATTGCGATTGTGGAGGGTGGGAAATAATGCAAATAACAATCAATGTTCCAGACAATTTACCGTTAGCAACCGTTGAAAAATTTGTGCAACGAATTGAAAGACGGTTAATGAAAAAAGCGGCAATTGTTGAATTTAAAAAACCGCGTCCGATTGGTTTAGCGAAAGATAAAGGAGTGCCAATACCCGATTCTTTTTTTGATCCTTTACCAGATGAATTATTAGAAGCGTTTAATGGCTGAGAAATTTGATGACACAAAAACTTTTGTTGGATACCTGTGCTTTTTTATGGTTTGTGCGCGATGATCCAGCTCTTTCAGACAAAGCCAGAGACTTAATCCGTAATCCTAAAAACCTTGTTTTTTTGAGTAGCGTGTCAGTTTGGGAAATGACTGTTAAACATGGACTAGGAAAATTGTCCCTCGCGGACTTGCCACACATTTACATTCCAACTGAGCGTCTAAAACATGAAATTGAATCTTTGCCATTGGTAGAAAAAGCAGTTTCCAGACTTGAGGATTTACCCTCACACCACAAAGACCCCTTTGACAGAATGTTGATTTGCCAAGCGATTGAGCATGACATGACGATTTTGACTTGTGACGGTTTAATTGTGCAATATCCTGTTAAGACGGTTTGGTGACGAGGAGATTTTGATTGTGGCGGTTGGGAAGTAATGCAAATTACAGCCGAGCTTGATGCTCAACATTTAGAAAAATTGAAGGAAAAGTCTATGAAAAAATCGCTAATTTGTTTTGCATCGCTCTTGATAATATCAGGAAATTTATTTGCCATGCTACCCGTTGCTCAACCTGTCATCAAAAATGGGAGCTGTCCAAGCGGTTATATTTCCAGTGGTAATTATTGCGTTCCGAGTGGTGATAGTTCACGGTTTGCTATTACAAAAAGTGGGAGTTGTCCAAGTGGATATATTTCCAGCGGCGATTACTGTTTAGCATCAGGTGATAATTCAAGACAGGCAATTCCAAAACAAGGTAGTTGTCCAAGTGGTTACATATCGAGCGGCGATTATTGTTTATCAAGTAAATAACTAATAGAAATCGTCATCGTCATCGTCATCGTCATCGTCATCGTCATCATTGTCATAATCTTTATTAACTAATGCTTTTTCTAATGGCAAAATTAAAAATCTCACAGTTGGAAATCTCATTGTTCCGTCTGGATATTCAAGATATTGTTGTAATTTTTGATACAACGGTAAATTTTCATCGTAAGGCACATCTAAATAAATTTGACCAACAAATCGATTGAAACTATCAGGATGATAAAAATCTAAACAAGGTTTATGAGGAATTTCCAATGCTTTCAGATTTTCTAAAATTTCAGTTCTAACAACGTCATCTTTATGTTCGTAACAAATATATGATTCAGAATCGGTTGGGTGAAATAGTAAAAACAAAACATCTCTGTTTTTTTCTCTAGCAATTGCATCGATATGTTCTAAAATCATTGGCATAACAGGTGTCCTAAATAAAATAATTTTCGTGTTGTTTGCAATAAGCATCTACAATCGGAAAGTGCAAGTATTTGATTCCCAAATTTTTGAAAATCAAATGGTCAAGAGAAACCGCTTTAATGTCAATTTATTCTATTAAATTCAGTCACGTTATTGCGCCCTAGTTTGCTATTACGATTGCATCAGTTTCTAAATCACGTTCCCAAACATGACCTCTAAAATAACCAACGTCCTTTTTACCAGCACAAAAACTCATACCAAGCCACCCATTTAAAATGGATAGCTCGTCAATACGAATGGGATGTGAAATGTTCATTGGTTTAGACATCAATAACTAACCATTCAAATTGCATTGCCATAGGTTCAGAACCTAAATAACCACGCGGATTACAAAGTATATTTGTTTCTCCAATATGATAATTATGACATTGATGTGTGTGTCCATGAATCCAACATTTGATTTGGGGATTAGCCAAAATGAAACTATCTAAGTCGGAACTGTACGCAGCATTCAACGGATCATCTGAATTCCTTCTTGGATGAGAGCTTTGTTTTGATGGTGCGTGATGTGTGGCGATAACAATTTTTTGATCTGCATAATCTCGCACTGTACTTTTAATAAAGGCTAGGCTTGCCCGATGTTCTTTAATGGTGTCTTCAGGTAAAAAACCACGCATTCCTCTGTCATCTTCAAACATAATACGTTGATAGTCCTTCATGCCTTTATAAATCGTATTTATTGTTTTTGGATTTTCATCGTTTATGTTTGTCCAAAATGTACTTCCCAAAAATACCGTTCCGTCAATTTTGATTAGGTCATTTTCCAGAAAATGAAAGTTGTCAATGTAATCGAAAGTTTCTTGAATAATGACAGCCGAACTAGAAAATTCACCGTGATAATGCTCGTGGTTTCCCATCAAAAAAATAACGTGCTTGTACAAACGACAACATTCGTTGATGAAATTACAATAACGTTTTGCACGTTCCATACCTGTTGCGGTTGCACCAGAAAAATTATGTAAATACGTTAATTCAAACGCGATAAAAATATCACCAGCTAAAACCAACACATCTGCTTGTGGTGCATCAGCCAACGAAAATTCACCGAATTCCAAATGCAGGTCAGAACATATTGTGATTTTCATTACACTTATTTTGATGCAAATACTGTACGAAATGCACCTAGAAACTTTCTTTCCTCTGACCAATCCGAAATAGCAAAAACAATGTTTGAAAATGCACCGCTAAATTCATTTTCTAACGCACTTTTGAAATCACAAGCTGTTTGGTAAGGATCATTTCCGAATGCACCACAACCCCATGCACCCAAAACTAATGTTTCATATCCATAAGCCTGTGCAATTGCCAGTACACGGTGAATACGTTGTTTTAATAATTGAGCCGATTCTTGTTTGCCAACTCTGGGTGCATAAGGCGCGGCGCAAGTAATCACATTTAACAGCCAGTATTTTTCTAACTCTGTTCCATCATCCAAACGAAAAACAGGGACATCTGGTGAAAGAATTGCCCAATCACTTGAATCGGGTAGTGGTCTTTTTCGATGAAATTCATACATTGGGTCATTGAGCAATGTATGATACAACGCACTTGAGCGACAAATGGCTTCTTCTTGCGCTCTTGCTCCACGCAGAAAACCACCACCTGTTTCAACGCCATTTGCAAAGTTTAAGGCTAATGGATTTAGTCCCAGTTCCACCAGTTTAAAAGCTGCACCGAGTGTTGTTTCATTGCTAACTTGAATCCGAGTTTCTGAAAATTTTGTTGGTGAAGGTTCTGGTAATGTTGCATCTGGTGGAATGCTTAATTTACTTGCATCGGCTTTTTCTACCGCTTCTTTCCAAACGACTTTTTCACCTGATTCAGAAATATAAAAACCTGCTTGAATCGCATCTACAGCAGATAAACCCAATGAAGCGGCAAAACTTCTATCAACGTCTAATTCCGTTTTTCTTGATTGTGCCATTTCTTCTGAATCAAGGCAGGGGAGAATTTGTAGTTTGTTCATGGTATTTTTGTTGGTTTAAATTTTAAGAAAACCACCAACTAAAAGTCAGTGGTCTTTTTCGATGCAATGACTATCAGTCGATTATCGCAATCAGCGCAACTGGAATAGGCATGAAAAATTCATTAGCTTGCCCGAATCTACCTCCATACCTGCGTTTCTCGTCTAGCCATTGGGCTATTTTTTTCCCTGAAAGAATTAGATTTTGTTTGTTCTTTTGCATAAAATTAAAATCCGCTTCACCTACATGATCTTCTAATACAGAAACTAATTCATGAGTAAGCTCTGCTGATGCGGGTTTAGTTAAGGAATGTTCACAATCATCATCGAATGTAAAAAATGACATATAACCCTGATTAAAATCGCTATTTTCAATTTCTTTAATCGGATGCGTTGTAATTACAAAGTATTTTGCATTGGCAAATTTTTCTTTGTCTTCCAAATTAGCCCACTTTTCTTTTCCTAAAGCTGCTTGCCATTGATTACGTTTCATAACGGCAAAATCAGCTTTTGGCAATCTAGCTAATTTTGAAGTCAAATAGCCAATTGGATCTGAATTTAAATTGAGTGGTCTAAACTTGTAAGTTCTATTATTACGATTTGTTGATGACCATGGAAGCAATCCTGCTAACTTATACGATCGCTGTAAAAAACCGCCAAAAACTTTAAATGCAGGATCAAAGACTAACTGACCAAATGCAGCATCATTTTGTTTAAGAGTAATTACATCAGACGCTGTTTGTTTCGATGTAGTTCCTTTATCAGTAAATTCAGGTTTATGCCACGCCACAGTTGATGATTCTAAATCTAAATGTTCCAAAGAAAATCCAATTCTTTGCCATAACTTCAAACGTTTTAATAGTCCATTTCTATTGAGAACGTATCTATAACTTAGGTCTTTACTAAGCTGTGTAAAATTTTCCTGCATTTCAGCATCTTGTCGAATTGCATCTTTGAGCAATTTATCTACTATTCCCGAAGTATTTGCATTTGCGTTAATAGCTTCATCAAGTGTGGCTTGATCAGCTTCATTGAGTAGCCCAAGAATTTTCAACTTCATAGATTCGTCTCTTATCTGTAACTGCCCAAATCCAGCTAATAAAGCATCTTCTCTTTTTTCGTCGAATGTCCCTTGAACAATAAGGTAATAGGCGGTTACATCAGCTACTTGCCCTAATCTTGCTAACCTTCCATTTCTTTGCATCAATATTGCTGGAGATGGATGCAAATCCCAGTGAACAATATGCCTCGCAACTTGAAAATCAAATCCCACGTCTGCACATGATGTTGCTATAAGTGCTTGCATATTACTTTCGGTATCGCAAAATTTTTCTGTTACTACTTCTCGTTGGGGTCTCGACATAGTTCCTATAAGCGTTCCACATCTTTTACCTAATGCGCTCGATACAACAGTACAAGTTTGCAAACTTTCAGAAAAAATTAAAAACTTTTCATTTGGATATTTATCTAGCATATCGCGTAACCAATTAAGTTTAGTATTCTCAACTCCAGATTGATCATGTGAAAAACCGAGTAAACGCAAACCTAAGTTAGCCAAGTTCTCTAATTGAGAAGGTGTTGCAGTAAAACTGTTATCTAGTATTTTTTTATACTCGTAAATGTGTGGAATTAAACCGTTAAAGTTAGCAGGAGTGAAAGTAAATTCGCCATCAGATGCAAATTTTACAGTGGCATACTCACCAGCATTTGCATTCGCATTCACTATATCAAAATCTTTTAAAGAAACGGAAATTTTCTTAATTAGCTCTTTAATTTGCAAAGTGGCTTTACTATCATCGGCTCTGTATTGATTTTCAGAATTCCAGGGTGAATGTTGGACACACCATTTGAAAATATAACACGCCCCTGCTATTGAACTGCTAGTTAATCGTAATTCTAGCTGTCTTATTGCAAATCCACCAAATCTAGCACCATTATCTCTCGTGTATTCTTGAATACATCCTCTAATTTCCGTCAATAATTTCACATATTTTTCACTAGCGGGTTGTAATGAAATTACATCGGGATCATGGTCTTGCTGATGAGGACGTTTTATAATTAACCGTGGAAAAAATCTTTCATCATCCCAGTTCCTAATTTGTTCTTGTTGCCGCCAAACTACGTTAATCGCTGAGTTTTGTTTTGTAATTACATCAACAATAGTTTGCTCAGTAACATTTTTGTTGTATGCGTCAGGGATAGCTTTAGTGCCATGCGAAAACAATTTCAATAAATTTAAAAATTGATCTTTAGATTTAAAAGGCGTTGCACTCATTAAAATAACTAACTGTGGTTTTGTAGAATCAGTCCAATACTCACCATTTATCATTTGATAAGCCATTCTATAAGTCTGTGTTATTTCGGCAGTTTTCATATTGTCATTAGTTAAATTTTCCTCAGGCGCAGCGCAAGAATGACATTCATCAATTATGAGAATATCGGGTGCTACTTTAGGATGAAGTCTTATTTTACTATTTGGTAATATGTATCTTCTTGCAGCCTCAATACTCCCAATTCTTATCCCTGTTATTCCTTCTCTTCCATAATTAAAGAATTTTTCGATAACTGAAACAACGGGAGCATCTTCAGTATCACCCAAAACAGAAATCAATTTAGACTGAACGTCTTTTGTTAATCCACCTCCCGTTAAATATAGACAACTTAAATTTGGATTTCGCAGCACATAATCTCGCAAGATTAGCCCCGCTTCGATAGTTTTACCTAAACCAACTTCATCGGCTATCAACAAACGTTCAATTTGCCCGTAGTTACTTACCATGAACTGTTGTAAAGATAATTGATGAGGAAAAGGGTCTTTGTCGCTAGCAGTGATTCGACCAGAAAAAACATTAGCTAACGCTTCTAATGCACCTAACCTAACAGTGGTATCGGTTATAACAGATGCTGTACTGTCTCCTTCTAATGCACTTTTCCCAGGATAATAAAATTCATTACCCGTTAATTTATTAGTCGCTTGTGGATGATTCTGAAAATCCCTTAAAAATCCTTGCGGTATTCCTCGACTGTGCGAAATTGCAAGCTGTGTATTTTCTGCTGGTGCTGGAATTGTATATGCGTAATGAACATAAGCAGGCGTAGTTTCAAAATTTTCAGCATTCACATCGAGTAGAACAACATCAGTAAAATTGCCATCTGTATTTGGTAATTCGTAACATTTGTAAGCCATAACATTTTTCCTTTGAAAGTTGATAAATTTTAAAAGTTTTTTACTGCCGAAACGCCTGCCACTTCTGCCAATATCGCTATATTGGATAAACGCCAGTACCCTCGACATTTAATAACGATGGAATACACAAGTCGAACCTTGTTATCTTGCCATTTTCAACCTCAAATACGATAGCGGCTTGGATTTCTTTCTCTTCTCCTTGAGCTAAAAGAACACAGTCTGTATCTGGTAAGCCTGATGGTGTTCGTGTATTACCAAGCTCGGCGTAGACTTTAGAACCCGAACTTTCAACAGCCTTCATTTTACCAATCAAATACTCCGATATTGCTTCTTTGCTTTCTAATTCTTCAAACACGAATTGAGACGCATACTGAGCATTATCATCAAGTAGTGTGAGAAATTCAGTGCAATCAAATTTATTCCATGCTTTTGCATAAGCAATAGCAGCATCTTTTTCTGTCAATTCCATATCTCCTCCTAATTGTTATTTTCTGAAAATGGTGGGATTTGTTTTTCATTTACAATTTGCCGCAAGATTTCAATCACGTCATCTACTTCTTCATCTTTTTTAAACTTACAAAGCATTTCTCTATCAAGAAATATAGAAAAATCATCTTGAAAATCTACAATTCTAAAGTCATTTCCATCTGAACAATTTATCAGCGTACATCTTTTGCTTTTAAATGTAAGACTTAATAAATCAAAATCATCTTCATCAAAATCCTCGTCATCATCGTCAAGATTATCAAAATCATCGTTTTCATTTTCATTTTCACATTCATATTGATCAGAAAAACTTATTGGCGTTCGTTCTTGATTATTATGCGTTTCAAAATAGTTCAATAATTTTGGCACATCAGGGTAATCTAAAATAAAATCATCTGAATATCCTGTGTTAATAACTAAAGCATCTTCGTGTAACCTGAAATATGAAAGCCAAGGATCTAT
>CAIRCR010000070.1 GCA_903877065.1 uncultured Pseudomonadota bacterium | reverse complement strand
GGTGCTTGGAAAATGTTTAATTACTCTGTTTATTGGACTGACGCGCTTTACGCAAATGATGGTCATACAATTGGTGGGCGATTAGGTTTAGATCTTGATGAATCGCACGAAGTTGTTCATCGTGGTGTTCCCGAAGGCATTGAAATTGGCGTGTCACATTTAAGCGAATTAGACGGCAATAACAACATTAGAAACAGCGTTTATGGTGCCGATTTAAGCGTTAATTACGATATGTGGCATTGGCAAAATGAAGTGATGTATTTGCAAGGACATCAAAATTCATTCATCGAAACAGGCGAAAATGGCTTTACATCAATCATTTATAATTTTTCCAACACAGCATCACCTTTTGGTAAAAACAATCAACTTGGCTACCATTCAACATTCGTAACCGATTTGGAAAATATTACAAAACATCCCATTCTTGCTTTTGCTCGTTTTAGTCGTTGGCAACCTTCTCAAAATTTAGGACTAGATTTTGACGGCAGTACCGTTGCAGTTGGTGATATTTCGATGGTAAGTCTTGGTGTCAATTACAAATTAGGCGAGCATTTAGCGTTTAAATTTGAATACAACGATTCTTTAGGCACAAAAACAAAAGAGCGTTACTTCGATGAAAAAATGGGAATTGGGCAAATGATAATGTCTTTTTAGTCGTCGATTTACTTCAATTCATCATTTTTGCACGGCAATCATTTTTAATTTATTTAGTAGGAAAATATCATGAGCTTCAAAGCAAAAATTACACTCGGGTTCTCCGTTACCATCGGCTTAATGCTCGTGGTGATAATTTTTACGTTAGTTAACTTTTCAGAATCGGAAAAAAATCTACAACAAGTTAAACAAATGGATTTGCCTAACGCATTGCTGACAGCACAAATGGCGTTTGATACTGTTCAAGTACAGCAATTTTTAACGGATGTATCAGCAACTCATGATCCTGCGGGTTATGAAGATGCCGAACTTGCGCGTATCGATTTTAAAAAAGGCATTGAGCAATACAAAAATAATTTTGTAGGTAATACCGAAAAATTAAAAAGCATTGATGACTTGGATGCTAAATTTGACGTGTTTTATGAGATGGGTAAGCACATGGCAAAGGCATACGTTGACGAAGGCATTGATGCGGGTAATGTCATTATGGAAAATTTTGATGTGCAATCGACTGAACTTGCAACACAAATGATGGCGTTAAAAGACGGTGATGCAAATAATATAACAACAAACATCGACACCATTTATCGCAAAACTCGACAAAATGGAGATATTATGATGGTGATGTCATTGTTGATTGTTGTGCTATCAATATTTGCTTGCGTCACCATTATTCGTCAATTGATTGCCCAAATTGGTGGCGAGCCAGCACACGTTGCTAATTTGGTGAAACAAATTTCAATGGGAAATTTATCAGCAAAAGTTGAGCTTTTACCTAATGATAAAAGTAGTTTGCTGTATTCCATTACGCAAATGCGCGACACATTAAATAATGCAATTATCAGCGTAAACGTTGTGATGCGTGAAGTAGCGCAAGGTGATTTAAAATCAAGAGTGACGGGCGAATTTAAAGGTGATTTTAATCAAATTAAAACGGGCATGAATGCGTCGTTAGAAGTGATCGGCGATACGCTGTATGACATTATGCGAGTGAGTGATGATTTTGCGAATGGTGATTTAACACGACGAATTACAAAAAATTATTCTGGTGTTTTTGAACAAACAAAAAACAGCGTGAATCGCAACATTGATGAAATAAGCAAATTGATGAATGAAATAGACGATATTGTTTATCGTGGCGCGACTTGTGGTGATTTTAGTGCGTCAATGCAGCTAGAAGATAAAGTGGGTTATGGACGGCGCATTGCTGAGTTAATTAACCAATTGTTCGGTACGACTGAAAAGAGTTTGAATGATGTGCTTCGTGTAACGAAGGCATTATCAAAAGGTGATTTAACGCAACAAATTTTAGGTGATTATGTTGGCGCATTTGCCGAAGTCAAAGTGGGTGTGAACAGCACAGTTGAAAATTTACAAAATTTGATCGGTGAAATTCAGGATACGAGCGAAATCATTGCATCTGCGTCGCGTGAAATTTCACAGGGAAATAGTAATTTATCGCAAAGAACAGAAGAGCAAGCGTCGAGTTTGCAACAAACTTCAGCGAGTATGAATCAGTTATCAGTTGCTGTGCAAAAAAATACACAAAACGCTGAACACGCTAATGAATTAGCGGTTGGGGCATCAACAACGGCCAAAAAAGGCGTTGAAGTCGTTAACAATGTAGTCAAAACGATGGAAACCATTAACGAATCCTCTCGCAAAATTGTCGATATTATTTCTGTTATTGATGGCATTGCGTTTCAAACCAACATTTTGGCGTTAAATGCTGCCGTTGAAGCGGCTCGTGCAGGAGATCAAGGCAAAGGTTTTGCTGTTGTTGCCACCGAAGTTCGTAGTTTGGCACAACGCGCTGCAAGTGCTGCGGGTGAAATTAAGCGGTTAATTGGTGATTCGGTTGAAAATATCGTAGATGGCAGCAAGCAAGCCGCACAGGCTGGAAAAACAATGGAAGATATTGTCACTGCAATTAAAAATGTTACTTTCATTATGTCCGAAATTGCTGAGGCTTCAATTCAACAAAACATGGGAATTAACCAAGTTCATCAAGCTGTGACACAAATGGACTCGGTCACACAACAAAATGCGGCGTTAGTTGAAGAAGCGGCGGCGGCAGCGGAATCGTTAAGTCAGCAAACACGAAATTTAGTGAATGAAATGGAACATTTCAAAACAGTGCGTTAATGAGTTTTGCGGTGAGTTCTGGTAATGCCTGTTATATCGAAACGCTTGATGCTATTTACAACAGAAAATCGTCTTGCGTTTTCTTAGCCTTATCGACCCAGAAAATTAAACAAAAACAGGAATCCAATATGACAACCCAAACACCTAAAAATAAGCAGGAATCTAACTTATGAAAAATTTAAAATACCTTATTTACCGCGAAGGTGATTACTATGTTTCTCAATGTTTAACCGACATTCCGCACCCCTATTTTGAAATTCTGGCATTTTATAACAAATTGATATTAAACAATTTTGTTCTTTTATCTTATTTTTATGCGAATCCATAATGGCAGGATTTTTTCGAGAAAAAGACAAAATCTGAAACAAATTGGTCAAATATCAAAAATTTGGGTTGCAATCGTATTG
>CAIRCR010000069.1 GCA_903877065.1 uncultured Pseudomonadota bacterium | reverse complement strand
GTCAATTTAGCAATTGCGTTAAATTTACCTGTTGTGGCAACCAATGACGTGCGCTTTTTAAAACAAACCGAATTTGCCGCGCATGAAGTTCGGGTATGTATCAATCAAGGTCGCGTGTTAGAAGATACGCGTCGTCCCAAAGATTACACGGAGCAACAATATCTACGTAGCCAAGAAGAAATGCAGGCGTTATTTGCAGACATTCCAGAAGCCCTAGAAAACACCGTCGAAATTGCCAAACGGTGCAGTTTGACGCTGACACTAGGCAAAAATTATTTGCCTGATTTTCCAACGCCAGAAGGCATGACCATCAACGATTTGATTATCGCCGAATCGGAAAAAGGTTTGCTCGAACGTCTGCAACATCACAAAGTTCCCGAGGAAAACGCTTATCACAAACGCTTAAAAATTGAACTCGATGTAATTACACAAATGGGTTTTTCGGGTTATTTCATGATTGTTGCCGATTTTATTCAATGGGCAAAAAATCACGGCATTCCCGTAGGTCCTGGACGGGGTTCGGGAGCAGGTTCGCTGGTTGCTTACGTTTTGAAAATCACCGATTTAGATCCAATTGAATTTGAATTGTTATTTGAACGTTTTTTGAATCCTGAACGGGTTTCGATGCCTGACTTTGATATTGATTTTTGTATGGATCGGCGTGATGAAGTCATTGATTACGTTGCGGATCATTATGGACGTGATCAGGTTTCGCAAATTATTACTTACGGTTCAATGGCAGCAAAAGCGGTAATTCGTGACGTGGGACGCGTGTTGAGTTTGGGTTATGGTTTTGTTGATAGATTAGCAAAAATGATTCCGACTGAAGTTGGCATTACGTTAACTGAGGCGCTCAAAAATAGCCCTGATTTGCAACAAGCCTACAACAACGAAGAAGATGTCAAAATGCTGATTGATATGGCGTTAATTTTGGAAGGGACAGCACGAAATGCAGGAAAACACGCGGGAGGGGTGGTTATTGCGCCAACAAAGTTAACCGATTTCACGCCGCTTTATTGTGACCACGAAGGCAACAATCTTGTGACGCAATTCGATAAAAGCGATGTTGAATCGGTTGGACTGGTGAAATTCGACTTTTTGGGTTTGCGGACGCTGACGATTATTGATTGGGCATTGCAAACCATCGACGCACAAAATACAAAAAAAGGCTTGCCGCCTGTCGATATTTCTCAAATTCCGCGTGATGATTTTGCGTCGTATGACTTGTTGAAAAAAGGACTAACGACTGCCGTGTTCCAGCTCGAATCGCGTGGCATGAAAGAGTTAATTAAAAAACTTTTGCCCGATTGTTTCAACGACATCATCGCGCTCGTGGCATTATTTCGTCCAGGTCCGTTGGAATCGGGGATGGTCGATGATTACGTCAACGTCAAACACAAACGCAAAGCGGCTGAATACGCGCATCCCATTTTAGAGCCAATTTTAGAACCAACTAACGGTGTTATTTTATATCAAGAACAAGTGATGCAAATTGCGCGTGAATTGTCGGGATATACACTCGGTGGCGCGGATATTTTGCGACGTGCAATGGGTAAAAAAGATGCTAAGGAAATGGCAAATCAACGCGCTGTTTTTGTTAGTGGAGCGGTTGCAAATCAAGTTACCGAAGACACGGCAAACTACGTTTTTGACCTTGTGGACAAGTTTAGTGGGTATGGATTTAACAAAAGTCACTCAGCCGCTTACGCTCTCGTTGCTTATCAAACAGCATGGTTAAAAGCGCATTATCCCGCCGCGTTTATGGCTGCTGTGCTTTCTGCCGATATGGATAACACTGACAAAATTGTCATCAACATCGAAGAATGCCGCTTATTAAAAATTAAAATAATTCCACCGTCGATTAACACTTGTGATTATAAATTTACCGTCAACGATAAAGGCGAATTGATTTACGGTTTAGGTGCGTTAAAAGGTGCAGGTGAAGGCGCGATTTTAGACATGATTGAAGAACGTAAAACTAACGGTTTATTCTTAGGTTTGTACGATTTGTGTCAGCGCGTTGATTTGCGAAAATTTAA
Source organism: uncultured Pseudomonadota bacterium (assembly GCA_903877065.1). Classification (GTDB taxonomy): domain Bacteria; phylum Pseudomonadota; class Gammaproteobacteria; order Methylococcales; family Methylomonadaceae; genus UBA10906. The sequence continues at coordinate 6,396 of CAIRCR010000069.1, read as the reverse complement.
CAAGCGCGTTTCCGAAGCGCTTATCAAAGCAGGTGCATTGGACGAATTTGACCCAAATCGCGCTGCACATTTAGCCGAATTACCCACTGCATTAAAAGTTGCAGAGCATCAAAACAAAATGAAATTGGCGGGGCAATGCGATTTATTTGGTTTGGGGGGCGGAGAAGCCGATGAGGCAGTTTCAGCAACACCAACTTACTCAACAACAGTTGATGAATGGTCAGATAAAGTACGTTTTGCGGAAGAAAAAGCGATTTTAGGTTTGTTTTTGACAGGGCATCCAATTGATCAATACGCTGACGAATTGCGTCAACTTGCGCCAAAAAAATTATCGCAACTGATTAACGAAATTTCCCCAAATCGACGAAATTTGACCGTACGCGTTGCAGGTTTAGCAATAGATATTGGTTCTCGTCAAAATAAACAAGGCAAATCACGCGGCTTTGCCATTATTGACGACAATACGGCTCGTTTAGAAGTGACTGCGTACCGTGAAACTTATGATGAATTTCAAACGATTTTTACCGCTGATTACAAAGACCGCTTGTTAATTATCGAAGGAAATTTAGCAATGGACAGTTATTTAAATATGCCTTTATTAACTGTTGATAAAATTTATCCCATTGAAAAAGCAAGAAAAACACTACAGCTCACATTTAAAAATCATGATGTGCAATTTGAACAATTAGCGGAAATTTTGCAGACCGCAAGAGGTGGTGAAACGGTGGTACAGATTGATTATTTTGCAAAAGCCGCACGCACCACATTACGTTTAGGCAATGCTTGGTGTGTACAAACGACAGATGAATTATTGCATCAACTCAAACTTTTGCTCGGAAAGGAAGCTGTTCGCGTGACGGGATACTAATATCTGTAAACTATCACGATATTTTTAAAACGAGATTCTTTGTGTAGTGATTCACCTACAAAAAAATCTAAAGCTACAGAAGTGTTACATTTTCATCAAGTAGTCATAAATCGGTTGTTAGAATAACTTTGATCTATAAAAACAGATTTTTTTGAATTAACAATTTGAAAACATTGTATTTGTTTAGAATACGAAAGTGATTTAACGTTGCTATCGAAAACCATTTTATAAACGATTCAATCTATTTTTTAACCTTTGAAACTATGCCAAATTTTATTATTCTCGTCGTTGAAGATGAAGATGCAATCAGGGAAATGCTGATTGTCGTACTAGAACAAGCAGGCTTTACCATTCGCGCTGTAGCCACAGCAGAAGAAGGACAGCGATTTTTAGACGATACGTTACCCGATTTAATTTTATTGGATTGGATGTTGCCAAATACCAGCGGAGTCGAATGGGCAAGACGTTTACGAAAAGAGCCTATTTATCAAGAATTGCCCATTATTTTATTGACAGCACGCGGTGAAGAAGAAGACAAAATTCGTGGTTTTGGTTGTGGCATCGATGATTACATGACAAAACCATTTTCACCGCGTGAATTAGTTGCTCGATTACGCGCCGTTTTACGTCGTAGCAGCAAACATCAATGGTCACCACAAATTACAGTCGGTGATTTAACACTTGATACCGAGCAACATCGCTTAATGATAGGCGATCAAATCGTCGAAGTCAGTCCAACTGAATTTCGCTTAATGCAATTCTTCATGACGCATCCTGATAAAGTGTTTAATCGCACTCAATTACTTGATCAAGTTTGGGGGCGTAGCGTTTATATCGAGGAACGCACCGTAGATGTTCACATTCGCCGCTTACGAAAAATTTTGGAAATCTATGAACGAGAAGAATTAGTTCAAACGGTACGAGGTTTTGGTTATCGTTTTTCAGTCACTCAGTAATTTGAGGTCATACATGGGAATTTGGCGACGTGAAATAGCTACTTTTTTAGTCATTTTCTTAGTAATTTGTGTAATTGGGCTGTTTACAGGATTATTTTTTCCTCTACTTTTAGCATTGACTCTATTTTCTTTTTTTCAGCAGTTATATCAAATCGATCGTTTTGAAAAATGGTTACGCATTGGTGGACAAATGAATTATCCGAACACAACGGGCGTGTGGAAGGAAATTTATTATCATGTTTATCGCATTAGAAAAAATAATAAACGTCGCAAAAAGAAACTTAGCAAAATGGTGGGTCAGTTCCGCCAATACACCGAAGCTCTGCCTGATGCCGCTGTTGTTTTGAATGCAGCCGATGAAATTGAATGGACAAATAAAGCCGCTCACGATGTTTTAGGCTTAAAGCACTCAGACAAAGGGCAGCGTATTCTAAATTTGATTCGTTTCCCTGAATTTATAGCGTATTTAACATCTCAACAATACGATACGCCTGTTATTTTCCCCTCACCGATGAATAACGAAATAACGTTAGCAGCCCGTGTCATCAATTACGGTGTCGGTCTGAGATTACTTTTAGCTCAAGACGTAACGCAATTAAAGCAAATGGAACGAATGCGAAAAGATTTTGTTGCCAATGTTTCTCATGAATTACGCACGCCGCTAACTGTCATGAAAGGCTATATCGAAACGTTGCAAGACGTTGACGATGGCACTTCGCTGTTATTGACCAATTCGTTAAATAATATGCAAGGGCAAACCGACAGAATGCAGTATTTAGTCGATGATTTATTGCTCTTAGCGCATTTAGAAACGGAAATTAAAAAACACAAAGTAATCGATATTCCCGCATTACTTATCCAAATTTGTCAGGAAACCGAAGAAATTTTGGGAGAAAATCGAGTTCTCTTAACATTGGATTCTGATGCAAAATTAGTGGGTGAAGAGCATGAATTACGAAGTGCGTTCACTAATTTATTGGGAAATGCGTTGAAATACTCGCCCGAAGATACCTATGTGAAAATTCATTGGCATCAAATAGAAAATGCGTTGTTACTTGATGTTATCGATCAAGGCGAAGGAATTTCCCAAACAGATATTTCACGAATTACGGAACGGTTTTATCGCGTCGAAACGAAGCGTGATAAGAAAATAAGTGGTACGGGTTTAGGATTAGCGATTGTGAAACACGTTTTAATACGGCATGATGCACAACTCGTTATTCGCAGTGAATTGGGCAAAGGCAGTTGTTTTCAATGCGCTTTTCCCCTTAATCGTTTAAGCGTAAACATCTGACTTTTTCACGCGAAAGTGTCTGCTAATCGTTATTTTTGAGGAAGGATAGAGTCATGAAAGAAAAAATTAAAAAGCTCTTTAATTATTTTTTAATCGGTATTTTTGCGGTTATTCCGCTTGCCGTTATTATTCAAATTTTGTTTTTTGTAAAAAATTTGCTTGCGGATTTAGTTCGCTTTGTTTATGGCTACGCGGACAGTACGACCTACACCGTATTATTTTTGATTTTGAGTAGCGCGGTGCTAATTTCAATTGGTCATAAATTAGCCGAAGAAGGTCGATTTTGGATGATTGCGTTGATTGATCGTGTTATGGATCGCATTCCATTTTTAAGTACGATTTACCGCGTACTCAAAAAAGTTATCGATATGTTTTCATCACAAAATCAAACTGTGGCAAAAGAGGTAGTTTATGTCGAATATCCCAAAGAAGGCATTTGGGTTCCAGCGTATGTAACCAATCATTTTGCGGATAAATACGTTTTATTCATTCCCACGTCGCCGAATCCGACTTCGGGATTTACGATAATTGTCAGCAAAGAGAAAATAATAAAATCACAAATGAATATCGAAGAAGCGACCAGTTTTATTGTCAGTGTCGGGGTCGATTATGACAAGGTTTCGGAATTACAAAAATTACCTTAAACATGGGCAATAAAAAAGGCTCAAGATTTTCATCTTGAGCCTTTTTTGTTTGTAGCGAAAATTATTTAATCAGACTGAGCAACACACCCGCCGCAACCGCAGAACCAATTACGCCAGCAACATTGGGTCCCATTGCGTGCATTAACAAAAAATTATGCGGATTACTTTCTAAACCAATTTTGTTCGCCACACGTGCTGCCATTGGAACAGCTGAAACGCCCGCCGCACCAATCAACGGGTTAATTGGTGTATCGCTAAAGCGATTCATCAATTTTGCCATCATCACGCCAGATGCCGTTCCAATTGCAAATGCAATTGCACCCAACGCCAAAATACCTAACGTTTTGACTTGTAAAAATGCCTCCGCGCTCAGTTTTGAACCCACCGCTAAACCCAAAAAAATGGTTACGATGTTGATTAACTCATTTTGTGCCGTTTGGCTTAGGCGATCCACTACACCACACGCATTCATTAAATTACCCAGTGCAAACATACCGACTAACGGTGTAGCCGAAGGCAACAATAAAATCGACAATATCAATAACGTCAACGGAAACAGAATTTTTTCAGTTTTGCTGACATGACGAAGTTGCTGCATTTCGATTTTACGTTCAGCTTCAGTTGTTAACGCTCGCATAATTGGTGGTTGAATCAATGGCACTAATGCCATATACGAGTAAGCAGCAACAGCAATTGCACCAAGTAAATCAGGAGCCATTTTTGACGCAACATAAATGGCTGTTGGACCATCTGCACCACCAATAATGCCAATGGCTGCTGCATCTTTAAGAGAAAATTCCAAACCTGGAATGGCATTTAACGCTAACGCACCGATTAACGCTGCAAAAATACCAAATTGTGCGGCAGCACCGAGCAATAATGTTTTAGGATTTGCCAACATGGGACCAAAATCCGTCATTGCGCCTACGCCCATGAAAATCAACAACGGAAAAATACCGAGTTTGATGCCGTAATATAGAAAATAAAGGAGACCGCCTTCTTCGGAAATACCTGCAACGGGAATATTACTTAAAATGGCACCAAAGCCAATTGGCAAAAGCAATAACGGTTCAAAGCCTTTTTTTATCGCCAAAAACAATAGCAAAAATCCCACGAGCATCATAAATGCTTGACCAGCAGTAAAGTTATAAATGCCAGTGCTTTGCCATAATGAAATCAAATTTTCCATAACAACCCTTTAGAGCGAAACTAGCACAGTGCCACCAGAAATGGCGTTGCCTTCTTTGACGTTAACGGCACTCACTACGCCAGTAAATTTAGAGCGTACTTCAGTTTCCATTTTCATTGCTTCCATTCACACGACGACATCGCCTTCGTGAATTTCACTGCCAACACTGACCAATACTTTTAAAATGTTGCCTGACATCGGAGCTGTAATTGTCGCGCCACTGCCTGCGACAGCAGCTAATGATGCAGAAGTTGTTGAAACAGGTTGAATGTTTAACGCCGTGCCACCTGCGGCAACTGCCACATTGAAAGTTTTACCGTCAACATTGACTGAATACGTTTCAATACCAGTGTCTTTTTTAGGTGCATTAGCGGCAGCGAAGGCTTCTGCATCGGGCTTGGGTTCAAACGCACTAGGATTATTGCGATTTGCCAAAAACTTCCAACCCACTTGCGCGAATAAACCGTTAATCAATGCGTCTTCTTCAACATTTTTTAGCGTGACTTTTTCAGCTTTCGCTTTTTCCTGAACATCAGCAATCAATTTGTCCATTTCAGCCGTAATTAAATCGGCAGGACGACAAGTAATTGGCTTTTCACCTTTCAACACTTTGTTTTGCAATTCAACGTTTACTGGCGCGGGCGTAATCCCGTATTCGCCTTTTAAAAGCGCGGCAGTTTCTTTGGTAATGGATTTATAACGCTCGCCATTCATAACATTCATAACGGCTTGCGTACCGACAATTTGCGATGTTGGCGTGACAAGTGGAATGAAACCTAAATCTTCACGCACGCGAGGAATTTCTTTCATTACTTCGTCGAATTTATCCGCCGCGCCTTGTTCTTTAAGCTGACTTTCCATGTTGGTCAGCATTCCACCTGGAACTTGCGATATTAAAATTCGACCATCAACACCTTTCAAACCGCCTTCAAATTGGGCGTATTTTTTACGCACATCTCGGAAATAATGGGCAATATCTTCAAGTTTGACTAAGTCCAAACCAGTAGCACGTTGTTCACCTTCTAAACTCGCAACAATAGATTCTGTTGGGCTGTGACCATAAGTCATGCTAAGTGATGAAATGGCAGTATCAACATTATCAACACCTGCTTCGATGGCTTTAATTAAAGTCGCAACGCTTAAACCTGTCGTGGCGTGGCAATGCAAATGAATTGGAATCGAAGTGCTTTTTTTCAATTGTGATACGAGTTCAAATGCCTCGTAAGGTTTCAACAATCCTGCCATGTCTTTAATGCAAATTGAATTTGCACCCATGTCTTCTATGGTTTTGCCCAAATCAAGCCATGTTTTTAGAGTGTGGACGGGGCTAGTCGTGTAAGAAATTGTGCCTTGCGCATGTTTTTCAGTTCGTCTAACGGCTTTAATTGCGTGTTCAATGTTTCGCATATCATTCATTGCGTCGAAAATACGGAATACATCGATAC
>CAIRCR010000068.1 GCA_903877065.1 uncultured Pseudomonadota bacterium | reverse complement strand
TTTTTAACGTGCGGAATTGTTTTAGGCAGTTGGTGGGCGTATTACGAATTGGGTTGGGGCGGCTGGTGGTTTTGGGATCCTGTCGAAAATGCGTCGTTTATGCCCTGGTTAGTCGGTACGGCTTTAATTCATTCGCTTGCCGCAACCGAAAAACGCGGAATGTTCAAAAGCTGGACAATTTTGTTGTCGGTTTTCGCATTTTCATTAAGTTTATTAGGAACATTTTTAGTGCGTTCAGGCGTTTTGACTTCGGTTCATGCGTTTGCCAGCGATCCAACTCGCGGTATTTTTATTTTGGTATTTCTGGGGCTTGTCGTGGGTGGCTCATTGATTTTATTTGCAATTCAAGCCCCCAAAATTCAAACCGAAGGGCATTTTGAATTGGTGTCGCGTGACGCGCTTTTGCTCGTTAATAACATTTTACTCGTTGCCACGACGGCAACGATTCTGCTCGGCACGCTTTATCCATTAGTGATTGACGCGCTTGGTTTGGGCAAAATTTCGGTAGGTCCGCCGTATTTTAATGGCGTATTTATTCCCCTGACCGCGCCACTTGCTGTATTTGTTGGTATTGGTGTGTTGTCAAAGTGGCGACAAGATAGCGTTGCTCGTTTGTGGCAGTTGGTGATGCTGCCTTTGGGAAGTAGTGTATTGATTGGCTTTTTGTTGACATTTTTACCGAGCCATTTTACTTGGGCGGCGTTCATCGGTTTGACGTTAGCATCGTGGACAGCAATTGGCGCGGGATTTGGTATTTACGACCGTTTACGAAATAAAACGGATAAATTTGCGGCGTTAATTCAACAACCGTTAAGCATTTGGGCAATGACAACCGCACATTTAGGCATCGCTGTTTTTATTGTCGGCATCACATTAACGTCAACGTATTCAGAAGAAAAAGATATTCGGCTTGCTCCAAACGAATCGTTACATTTAGCAGGTTATGATTTTCTCTTTCATGGTGTAAAACCGATTGAAGGTGTGAATTACGATGCAAATCAAGGGCATTTTTCCGTGACGAAAAATCAGGAATTAGTCGCTGAATTGTATCCACAAAAACGTATTTATCGTGCATCTGGAATGCCGATGACCGAAGCGGGTATTGATGCGAGTATTACGCGTGATTTGTTTGTGGCACTCGGTGAACCGTTAGGAAATGATGGTGCGTGGGCGTTGCGAATTTATTACAAACCATTTGTGCGTTGGATTTGGATTGGTGGTTTATTTATGGCGTTTGGCGGTTTGCTTGCGGTGTTTGATAAACGTTATCGACGTGAAATCAAGGCGGAGGCAACCTGATGAAATTACGATTTTTATTGCCGCTTGGTGCGTTTCTAGTAATGGTCGTTTTTTTGGGCATCGGTTTAAAACTCGATCCGCACGAAGTCCCGTCGCCGCTCATCGGCAAACCCGCGCAAGCTTTCATGTTGGCGCAATTACACGCCCCCCAAAAAACCTTTTCACCCGCTGACATGAAAGGCAAAGTTTGGCTTTTAAATGTGTGGGCTTCGTGGTGTGCGTCGTGCCGTCAAGAACACGTTTATTTGACGGAGTTTGCGCGGGCGAATTCAACAGTAAATTTGATTGGCTTGAATTATAAATAGAAGTTACGCATTGATGAACGGATTGAATTATGCTTGAGAGCCGTTATCAATAAAAATAGCAATGAAAAGAAACATAACTCACCCCAGCACAGCACATTGCAATTTACCCATGTACATGGGTTTTCTATTGAGCGAACCAAAATATGTCAGTTGTCGTCGATTAGGAGAAGTGCTGAACATTTCGCATGATAGCGTGAATCGTTTTTTGAACCGTGAATCGTATGATGGGGAAGATTTATTCAATGAAGTCAAACCGTTAATAAATTTGAATGGCGGAACTTTGAGTGTTGATGACAGCGTTTTGGATAAACCTTATGCGAAATATATCGCTTTTATTGGGCATTTTTGGTCGGGAAAACATCATGCGAGTGTACAAGGAATCAATTTGGTCACGATGTATTACACCGATACGCAAGGCAATCATTATCCGGTAAATTTTAGAGTGGTTGATAAAAGTGAAAAGAAAACAAAAAACGATTATTTTTTGGAAATGCTTGCCGAGCTTTTAGCTTGGGGACTTAAGCCTGCCATGGTAACGGGCGACAGCTGGTACGCTTGTGCAAAAAATCTGAAAGCGATAAAAAAATATGGCTTGGGATATATGTTTGCCATCAAAAGCAACCGTACCGTTTCGTTTGAAAAAGGACGCTGGCAACAAGTTCAAGCACTCGAAATCCCTGCAGATGGTGAAATCGTGCGGCTGAAAGGATGTGGGGATGTTAAACTTTTTAGGACACAGCTAAAAAACCAGTTGCGTCATTATGTCGTTTATTTACCCAACGAAGAAGAACTCGCTGAATTTGATCGCCCTGCATTTGAAATTGAACACGCTAAACATTGGCAAATTGAACAATATCATCGAGCCATCAAACAGGTTTGTAATATCGAGAATTTTCAAGTGCGAGGTAAGCAAGCAACCAAGAATCATTTGTTTGCGGCAATTCTTGGTTTTGTGCAATTACAACGACTTACGACTATTCAAGCGATTAAGGACTGCTATCAAGTTCGACGGGAATTGTTCACCAATGTGGTGAAATCTTTCATTTCGGAATGTGTTTTCGCCACAAATAATTTGAACCCACTTTTTACGCCTGTCGTCAATGCGTAACTTCTATGCTCTTCAACCGTTGTAATTTTGTGTCCAAGACTTTCTTTTTTGGCTTCAATTACACCCACTGCCTTTTTGTTCACAAACAAAACAT
>CAIRCR010000067.1 GCA_903877065.1 uncultured Pseudomonadota bacterium | reverse complement strand
TGTTGGCCCCTCCCAGACAGACTGAAATTGCAACCCCTGGGCTCCGGCAACTATGGCTAAAGAAGATCAAATTGAAATGGAAGGCAAGGTTATCGATACCTTGCCAAATACTATGTTTCGTGTCCAACTTGAAAATGGTCACATCGTCACCGCACACATTTCAGGAAAAATGCGTAAGCATTACATTCGAATTTTGACTGGTGATAGCGTCAAAGTTGAAATGACTCCCTACGATTTAACTAAAGGTCGTATCACTTTCCGAGTACGCTAGTTGCTAACGTACTCGCGACCTAATTTGTTAATTTGTCACCAGCATTTCGGCACTTTCAATCACAAATGTTAACTCATTATTTGCCACACTAATTCTGACATGCCCCCCGTGCGCGAGTTCACCAAAAAGTAAATCATTAGCTAGAGGCTTTTTAATACTTTCTTGAATTAACCGCGCCATTGGGCGTGCGCCCATCTTGGCATCACAACCATTTTCTGCAAGCCACAAACGTGCCTCCATATCGAGTGTCAACGTTACATTTTTATTAGCAAGCAACGATTCAAGCTCAAAAATAAACTTATCAACAACGTGTCCAACGATACTTATGTCGAGTGCTTTAAATTGAATAATGGCATCTAAACGGTTACGAAATTCAGGTGAAAAACCTTTTTCAACCATCTTCATACTATCGCTAGCATGATTTTGTTGTGTGAACCCCATCGAAGCTCGATTCCCTTCTTCAGCACCTGCATTCGTTGTCATGACCAAAATAATGTTTCGGAAATCGGCTTTGCGTCCATTGTTATCTGTCAATGTGCCGTGATCCATTACTTGTAACAACAAATTAAATACATCTGGATGCGCTTTTTCTAATTCGTCGAGTAGTAAAACCGCGTGTGGATGTTTATTGACTTGTTCAGTTAATAAACCACCTTGATCAAAGCCTACATAACCTGGCGGCGCACCGATTAAACGTGAAACAGTATGCCGCTCCATGTATTCGGACATATCAAAACGAATTAACTCAATACCTAAAATTTTTGCTAATTGACGGGTCACTTCTGTTTTTCCAACACCTGTTGGACCTGCAAACAAAAAAGCACCAATTGTTTTTTGAGCGTCGCGCAACCCCGCACGCGATAATTTAATCGCAGATGCCAAAACTGAAATGGCTTCGTCTTGCCCAAACACCAACATTTTCAAGTTATTTTCTAAATTCGCCAGTTTATCAATATCGTTACTCGATACTGATTTTGCAGGAATTCGGGCAATTTTCGCTACAATTTCTTCAATTTCAGTTGCGTCAATAAGTTCCTTTTTATCTTCAGAATTTGCCATGCGTTGTTTCGCGCCAGCCTCATCAATGACATCAATTGCTTTATCAGGTAAATGACGATCAGTAATGTAACGTTCGGATAATTCAGCCGCTAAACGTAAAGCCTCTTGCGAATAACGTACACCGTGATGCTCTTCAAAACGAGTTTTCAGTCCTTTCAAAATCAATACCGTTTCTTCAACAGAAGGTTCTAAAATATCCACTTTTTGAAAACGACGTGCAAGCGCATGATCCTTTTCAAAAATTCCACGATATTCTTGATACGTTGTCGAACCAATGCAGCGTAATTGACCAGAAGCTAACATCGGTTTAATCAAATTCGCTGCGTCCATCACGCCACCTGACGCCGAACCTGCACCGATAATAGTATGAATTTCATCAATAAATAATATGGCGTGCGGTTCTTTTTTCATTTGATTTAATAATGATTTCAAACGCTTTTCAAAATCACCGCGATATTTTGTACCCGCAACTAACGCACCTAAATCTAACGAATAAATAACGCAATCAAGCAACACATCAGGAACATCTTCTTCAACAATTCGTTTCGCCAAGCCTTCAGCAATTGCTGTTTTACCAACGCCCGCCTCACCAACGAGTAATGGATTATTTTTGCGCCGACGACAAAGTGTTTGAATCGTGCGTTCAATTTCGGCAGCACGACCAATTAAAGGATCAATTCTTCCGCGTACGGCTTCTTCATTTAAATTCGTCGCGTATTTTTCCAGAGGATGAATTGAATCATTTTCCTGATTTTTGCGCCCTGATGATTCTTGTTCTTCGTAAGGGTCATCAAATTTAGTAATTCCGTGCGCGATAAAATTGACTACGTCTAAGCGTGTTACATCCTGTTTATTGAGCAAATAAACGGCGTGAGATTCGGATTCACTAAACAAAGCAACCAATAAATTCGCGCCGGTCACTTCATTTTTATCTGAAGCCTGTACATTAAAAACCGCACGTTGTAACACGCGCTGAAATCCTAACGTCGGTTGTGTATCGCGCTTTGTGTTATCGGGAAGATAGGAAATAGTATCGTCAATAAAACGAGTGAGTTGTCCACGCAATGATTTTGAATCACCGTCACAGGCTTTCATTACGGGAATGACATCTGGGTTATCAAGCAGTGCGAACAACAAATGTTCAACGGTAATAAATTCGTGCCGCTGTTCACGTGCGGATTTGAATGCAGCGTTTAAAGTAATTTCTAGTGATTTGCCTAACATGACGACTCCTTAAATTTCTTCCATTTCACATTTCAAAGGGAATTCGTTCTCAAAAGAATAAGTGTTGACGAGATAAACTTTCGTTTCGGCAACATCTTTGGAATAAGTGCCACAAACGCCAATGCCTTGTGTGTGAACTTGTAACATGACTGCGGTAGCTTGCTCTTCTTGCATTCCAAAGAAATTAGTTAACACTTCAATCACAAAATCCATTGGAGTGAAATCGTCGTTAAGTAAAAGCACTCGATAAAGTGGTGGTTTTTTTAATTTTGGTTTGGCATTTTGAACAGCCAAATCGTCGTCATGAAAAAAAGGATGGAAGTCTGGCATAAACGATAGTTTTTCTTAGCAAAATTTAACAACAATGGAAAAATTGACGGTGTATTATTAGTTTTCAGTCTTGTGCTTTAAAGCAATGTACCCACGCTGATGCGTCGTCATTCCATTCCATGCCACCGTGCATTTTTAGAATCAAATCACGATACATTGCCAAACTTGGATAACCTTCAGCTTGTGCATCAGCGTCTGTCATATCGCCTAAACGTTGCTGGTACAATTCGGTGACAACAAACGTTGTGCCTTCAAGGTCAAAAGTTTCGTTTGGATAACCGTAAACACCATTGCGACGTTGTTGCGTTTTACGTCCAGAAATTGTTTCTGCAACGAGTTTTTCGTGGGTAACAATGCGTTCAATTGAACAGGTTTTTTCGGGGTAATCCATAATCTTCAACTCATAATTAGTTATAAAAAAGTATTGTGACTGAAAATGCGCTTAAACAAAAGGTTTGCAATTATTGCTTCGCTATTTTTAAATGTTGCCAAGATGCAATGTCTTCAATAGGCTCGAGATGTGTATCAATATCGATATCGTTAAATATACTTTTAACTTGTTGTTCTAAGGATTCAGCAAGGTCATGACTTTGCTGCACGGTCCAATGACCAGGTACCAAAATATGCACCGACATAAAACGTCTAGCTCCAGCATAACGAGTACGCAACGCATGATAATCAACCTCATTGGGTACAACTAATTTATCCAAAATCGTAACAATAGCGGCTTGTTCGTCTGCTGGCAACGCGGAATCCATCAACCCAGACACCGTTCGTCGAATTAGTTGTAAACCAGCCCAAACAATGTTGAGGGCAACTAAAATAGCAATAATCGGATCAAGGATTCCCCAATCACTTAGCCCCAACTGTTTGGCAATTGCCAAAGTACTTTCAAAATAATTACCAACAAAAATCACTCCTATTCCAACCAAAACTCCCACCGTCGTCCAAACATCAATCATTAAATGTTTTCCGTCCGATTCTAACGTGATTGAGCGGTTACGCTTGCCAACGCTTATGAGAATTTTTGCTACCACCAAATTGATTAACGATGCAATGACAGAAATTGCAATCCCCACGTCAAGCTGCTGCAATGACTGTGGGTGCAATAATCGTTCCCATGCAGTAAAAGCAATGCAAACCGCTGCAAACAAAATCATCACACCTTCCGCACCACTTGAAAAATACTCAATTTTTTCATGTCCATAAGGATGACCATCATCAGCGGGACGTGCCGAAATATGTAACACCACCAACATAATAATTGCTGCGACTAAATTGATGCCAGATTCCATTGCATCCGACAATAAACCAACCGAATCTGTGAGCAAATAAGCGTAACTTTTTAATGCAATCGTAGATAACGCAGCAGCTATCGACAACCAACCGTAAATGGTGAGTGATTTTTGCTCAGTAGTATTGTTCATAAAAGAGAAATTTATTTAAATAGTGATTGTTATAAATTGGCGACAGCTAAAGCTAAATGATTTCGCAATTTAGTTGAATTAAATTCGTGCCACACATTAGGAAACGTTGTCAAAAGTTGCTCACATTCGGTAGTTTTAATTTTTAAATAATCAATGACCGCAACAGGTTTTTTAGCCTTATTCATGTTGAGAGATTTGCGATATTTTTTCCAATTATTCAAAAAATTTTTGACCAATTCACACCCCACCCTCGCATCATTGAGATTACCCAAACAATCTTGCATTTGTTTAATTTCAGACAAAATAAGTAAACTTTCATCACCTAGAATCTCTTGAAAATTTTCCAAGGCATAACGAAAATGTTTGAAGTCAATACGAAGTTGATGCAATTGTTCTACTGAGGCGTTATTCAAAAAAGGCTCATAAGCACATAACGTTTCGTAACGGTTATAAAGCAGTAGCGGTGCAACATGACGTATTTGAAAAGGCGTGGGTTTATCAAATGAAATAGCGACATTTTTTGTGTTATTTTTTTTCACAAAACGCGCGGTTTTCTCTTTAAATTTTTTGTATTTCTTACTATCTAAATACGACAACATTTTGGTTCTAGCCAAGTTACGCTGACGATAACAGTGGTTCAACAGAGGTGTCAGCCCTGTTTGTTTATCAATCGTAAGCTCTTGCTGATAAACGGTAACTTTTTCAATGAATACATCCAAATCTCGTACTGAACCTAAGAATTGAGCCGTTTCTTTCAAGCCTATTTTTAGAAATTTTAATGCGCTAGGTGTAAATCCATTTTCAAAAATACGCACAGCGGCACGCATTCTGCGTGTCGCTACTCGCATATTATGCAGTGCTTCAATATCCTCACCTAAACGAGTGCCTGATTCCTGCTTCAACAAATCATTAAAGTGATAGACAAAAACTTTTCGCCCTGCCTCCTCCATAGATTGTGTGGCTTGTAAGCCTATAGCAGTATCTTTTTTCATCTGCTATTCATCTAGCAACGTTTTCGCGTAAGTTATCGATGACAATTCAGCGCAACCTTCATGTAAATCAGACCATGGTGTTTCTAATGTTAATCGCGCTAAAGCGGCTGTAGGTAACAATTTTTCTGCATCCGATAACTCGTCTGCACCAACAAGGTAAATTAACAAATCCTCCAGTTCTGGATTATGCCCTACCAATAAAACGCGCTGTGCTGTTTCAGGACAATTCGCTAACACTGATTTCAGCTGTTTAACATCCGCAGCGTACAAAAATTCATCTTCATGAATTACCAGCCCGTCAACATCTAATTCGTCGAAAATAAGCCGTGCCGTGTCAATTGCACGCCTTGCTGGTGAACTTAACAACATATCAGGCAATAAATTCTTTTTTTTCAACCACTCACCAACGTTTTTTGCATCTCGTTTACCACGTTTTTTGAGCGGACGCTCTATGTCACTGACATCAATATTTCGATCCGATTTAGCGTGTCGAACTAACAATAATTCTTTCATAAATCATCTCCTTAAAACCATTCTAAACGATACAAATCTTCACGGCGTTTTGCTAAATTTTGTGCCGCACCGCGTGTACGCACTTGCTTCAATAAATCTAAATTAACATCTGCAATTAGCGTCATTTCCGTATTTGGCGTGGCTTCTGCCAAAATAGCGTCTTGAGTGAATGAAAAATCACTAGGACTAAAAATTGCAGCTTGTGCATATTGAATATCCATATTTTCAGCACGAGGTAAATTGCCAACACTTCCAGTAATTGCCACAAAACATTCATTTTCAATCGCTCGTGCCTGACAACAATAGCGCACTCGTAAATAAGCATTTTTTGTGTCAGTCCAAAACGGCACGAAAATAATTTGTGCGCCTTGCAATGCCGCTAATCGTGCTAATTCGGGAAATTCGGAATCGAAACATACCAATACCGCAATTTTACCGCAATCGGTATCGAATACTTTTAATGCATCACCACCTTTAACGCCCCAGCAACTCACTTCATCAATGGTGACATGAATTTTGTATTGCGCTTCAAAAGTTCCGTCACGACGTAATAACCAAGATACATTGTAAAGCTCGTGATTTCTGTATTCTGGCATTGAACCTGCGATGATATTGATGTTGTAAGACATTGCCATATCGAGTAAACCATTACGAATATCACTGGTAAAACCTGCCAAAGCGCGAATTGCATCGGGTGGATGTTTGTCATTAAACAACCCCATCAACGGCGCACTCATATATTCAGGGAAAAGCACAAAATCTGAGTGATAACCCGCCACCGCATCAATAAAAAATTCAGCGTGTTTTAACAATTCTTCTACGCTAGTTAACGTCCGCATTTGCCATTGCACAACACCTAAACGAATAACATTCTTTTTGGACGCACCTATCACAGGTTGAGCTTCAATATAATCTAAATTCACCCATTCAAGTAAGGTTGCAAAACCAAGCGATTCTTTATCAATCGGTAAATAATTTGTCAATAATTTGCGAACATGAAAACCATTTGCCAATTGAAATGACAAAACTGGATCAAAAATTTCACGACTTTTCACTTCTTCGATATAACGCACTGGCGTTAAATTATCGGCATATTTCGCGTAACCAGGAATGCGTCCACCAGCAATAAAACGACGTAAATTCAACTTTTGGCACAACTCTTTTCGTGCATCATAAAGTCGTCTTCCCAAGCGTAAACCACGATATTTTGGATGAACAAAAATATCCACACCGTACAACGTATCGCCTTCGGGATCATGATTAGTTAAATAACCTCCGCCTGTAATTTCAGCGTAAGTATGCACATCACCAAAACGAGAATAATCTACAACCATGCTCAACGCCGCAGCAATTAAAACGCCATTATCTTCAATGACAATTTGTCCTTCGGGAAAGTGTGTAATTTGAGAAATGTACTGCTCTTTTTTCCACGCCCCTCCCAGATTGTCGTAAACGTGTTCCATGAGTACAGCCAAATTTTCGTAATCTTCAAGTATTAAATTACGCAGTAATAATTTGTGTTTTTTAGGTTTATTTGATTTATTTGGTTTCATAATTTTTTAAATTGTTATTTGACATCGGTAACACAATGACACGGAAATTCACTGTTGTCACACAAAAAAACAGTTCGACAGGCTTGTATTTTATTTTGAAAAAAAATATCACCCACAAAAAAGGCGCGTTATACGCGCCTTTCAAGATTTCATCAATATGAACGATTAGCTTAGTAATCGATCCTGTACTTCAGCTGGTGTTAAATGACGAATATCTTCTCCATTCATCAAATAAATTAAATGCTCACAAATATAGCGTGCATGATCACCGATTCGTTCTAACGCTCGTACTGTCCATAATACATCTAACATTCGAGTAATGTTGCGTGGATCTTCCATCATCTGCGTAATCAATTGACGAATAATACTCCCGTATTCCAAATCAACTTCTTCATCACTACGAATAATATCCAAAACACCATCACTCGACATACGAGCAAAGGCATTCAACGCATTTTTCAACATGGCTTGCACTAAACCAGCCATGTGTTTTAGCTCATAGTGTGGGTCAGATTTTCCAACGCTACCGTTTGAAAGATGAATCGCCATTTTAGCAACTCTTTCTGCTAAATCACCGATACGCTCTAATTCGTCAATAAGACTAAGTACAACTAATACTAAACGTAAATCAAACGCAGTGGGTTGACGTAACGCAATAATTTCAGTGCATTGAATATCAATATCACGTTGAAAATTATCGATTTGATTGTCTTGCTTAATGACTAATTCAGCAAGTTGCATATCGCCAGTCACTAACGCTTTGATGGCTAGTTCAATTTGTGATTCAACTACACCCCCCATCGCCAAAACTTTATTGCGAACAGCTTCCAATTCTTGATTGAATTTTTTGGAAATGTGCGTCGCTACATCATTATTGTCCATCATTATCAACCTCTTGCACGGCATCTGAAGGTAACATTCTTTTTAAATGAATGGTTGTATCGGCAATACCCTGTGCTTTTGCTGCGATACTGTCTAAGTCACCTGTAACTTTGATGATTGCAATTAGCAGACTCAAATCACGCCCTGTAGGTTGACGTAAAGCAATGGTACTAACACATTGTGCATCAATGACGGCTTCAAATTCATCCGCGACATAATCTTGCTGTAACACTAGCTCTGCCATTTCGATATTGCCTGTCGCAAACGCTTCGATCGCTAAAGAGAGCTGTTTTTCAACCACTTTACCCATTTCGGTCAATTTGGTATGAATTGATTCGAGTTCTGTATCGAACTTGCCCGAAATATGATTGTGTGTATTAAAGTTATCCATAGTATTTTCCTGATATTTAGCCGTAACGACCAGTGATGTAATCTTCGGTTTGTTTTTTAGTAGGATTAGTAAATAGCTGACTAGTCGGACCTATTTCAATCAATTCGCCCATATACATAAACGCTGTGTAATCAGAAACACGGGCAGCTTGTTGCATATTGTGCGTCACAATGACGATGGTGAATTTTTCTTTTAACTCGTTAGTTAATTCTTCAACTTTAAGCGTTGAAATAGGATCAAGCGCAGATGTCGGTTCATCGAGTAATAATACTTCAGGTGACACGGCGATTGCTCTTGCAATAACTAAACGTTGCTGTTGACCACCTGATAAACCGAGTGCATTTTCGTTTAATCTGTCTTTGACTTCATCCCACAATGCTGCACCACGCAATGAAGTTTCAACTGTTTCTTCTAAAAGCTGTTTATCGTTGATGCCTTGAATGCGTAACCCGTAAGTTACATTTTCAAAAATCGACTTTGGAAATGGATTCGGTTTTTGAAAAACCATTCCAACGCGGCGACGTAAGGCGGCGACGTTGATAGTTTTGTCGTAGATATTGTCATCATGCAACAAAATTTTGCCTTCAATGGTTACATTATCAACTAAATCATTCATACGATTGATACAACGTAACAAAGTCGATTTACCGCAACCCGAAGGACCAATAAATGCTGTGACCTTCTTCTTAGGCATTTCCATATTTACGCCATGTAAAGCCTGTTTTTTACCATAAAACAAATTGAAATTTTCAACTTTAATACATGGCTCAACAGGTTCATTGCTGACTTCTGTACTGCGTAAAATAGAACTCGCATCAAAACTGTGCGAACGTGCTTCTTGTGTAGACATACAATTAACCTTCTAAAGCGCGGTATTTTTCGCGCAAGTGATTACGAATAAGAATAGCTGATAAATTTAAGCCAATAATGACCACGACCAGCAGTAATGAAGTTGCATAGACGAGCGGACGAGCAGCTTCCACGTTAGGACTTTGGAAACCGACATCATAAATATGAAAACCCAAGTGCATAAACTTACGATCTAAATGCAAGAATGGGTAATTACCATCAAGCGGTAAAGTAGGTGCTAATTTGACGACACCGACAAGCATTAAAGGGGCAACCTCACCAGCAGCACGCGCTACCGCTAAAATTAAACCTGTCATCATCGCAGGACTAGCCATTGGTAAAACAGTGCGCCAAAGGGTTTCAATTTTAGTTGCACCTAGTGCCAAGCTACCTTCACGAATTGCTTTAGGGACTCGAGCCAAACCTTCTTCGGTCGAAACAATAACCACTGGCAAGGTCAATAATGCTAGCGTAACAGATGACCATAACAAACCTGGAGTACCGAAAACGGGAGCTGGTGAAAATTCAGGGAAAAACAGTTCATCTATTTTTCCGCCTAAAATATAGACGAAAAATCCTAAACCAAACACACCGTAAACAACTGAAGGTACACCAGCTAAATTATTTACAGCAATACGAATCAAACGAGTTGTAAAACCTTGTTTCGCATATTCACGCAAATAAACCGCAGCAATAACACCAAATGGTGTAACGATAACAGACATCATGATAACCATCATAATTGTGCCGAAAATTGCTGGAAAAATACCACCTTCCGTATTTGCTTCTCGTGGGTCTTCGCTTAAAAATGCGCCTAATTTTTGAACGTAATGTCCAATTTTTGAAAAAACACCCATTTTGTTAGGACGTGTCACTTCAACCACTTTCGACAGTGGAATGACCAACTCAGCTCCACTTTCTGTAGTTGCAACTAAACTGTCACGGCGAATTTTTTGATACAATTCAGCTGTCTGTGCTTGATAACGTTTGTAGTCAACGTCATAGGCTGCTTTTTTATCAGAAAACTCTTTTGCCTTTGCGGGATTCCAGGCATTTTTGAGTTCTAACGCTCTTTGCGCTAAACGCAACTGTTCCAAATTGTAGTTAATTGAACCGATTTCTTTTTTTTCTAAATGGGCAATTTGCTCATGCAATTCCAACGCGACTTTCAAACGTTCTTGCAATACATCCCACGCTTTGTCACCACTAGCAATAACATTACCATTTTCTTTGACCGCAGTAAGTTGCCCGTAAAAATTACCCCATTCACGGCGTTCAACAGAAATCAAATTTTCTGGTTCGGTTTGCTTTTTAACGTGACGCTCTTGAATCCAACGAAAATCTGAACCTGTTAAATCACGGTTACCTGTTTTCATTAAATATTGAATCAAAACGTCTTCATTATCTGAAAGTACAAAGCCTGCTGATTTTGCCATAACTGCTGGTGTGACACTTGAATCAACATGCTCACCAATTATGGTTTTAATTTGCCCATCATCTTCTTGATAACTCAATTGGACAATCGGCGATGCCCAAAAATGCCCGACACCACGTGCGAAAATCAAGCCTAAAACACCAACTACCATAATCAAACAGGTACTGACCGCAGCGGCATTTAACCATATCCACGGACTACCGCTTTTAAACCATTCCTTAATCATTTTTTACGCTCACTTGTTATAACGAACTGTATTTTTCGCGTAACCGCTGACGCACAATTTCGGCGAGCGTGTTAAACACAAACGTGAACATAAACAGCACCAATGCGGCTAAAAATAATACGCGATAATGTGTGCTGTCCACTTCTGTTTCAGGCATTTCAACGGCGATATTTGCAGCTAAGGTTCGCAAGCCTTGGAAAACACTCAGATCCATAACTGGTGTGTTACCTGTTGCCATCAACACAATCATCGTTTCTCCGACAGCACGACCAAAACCGATCATGATTCCTGAAAAAATACCAGGGCTAGCTGTCAACAAAACAACTCGGGACATCGTTTGCCAAGTTGTTGCACCTAAAGCTAATGAACCTGTAGTCAAATGTTTAGGCACACCAAAAATAGCATCTTCGGCAATAGAAAAAATAGTTGGTACAACTGCAAATCCCATAGCAATACCAACAACTAACGCATTACGTTGATCGTAACCGATACCAAATTCATTTTTAAACCAGTCGCGTAAAGTGCCGTGGAATAAAAATGTTTCTAGCGGAACACTTATGCTAAATGCAAACCAGCCACCAATTAAAATAACGGGAATCAAAATTGCGGCTTCCCAGCCATCAGGAATACTTTTACGCATTTCTTCTGGAAGAAAAGTTTGAAAGCTAAGAGCAAAAATTACAACGGTAAGCGGCACGATAACCAATACGGAAAACAATCCCGACAAATGTGCCTCAATAAAAGGCGCAAGCCATAACCCAGCTAAAAAACCCAAAATTACAGTTGGCAATGCTCCCATAATTTCAATGGTAGGTTTAACATAAACTCGCATTTTTGGAGACATAAAATACGCGGCATAAATTGCACCCATTAACGATAGTGGAATGGCAACTAACATCGCGTAAAACGCGGCTTTAAGCGTACCAAATACTAACGGTGTTAAACTGTACTTAGGTTCAAAATCATCACTCGCTGATGATGATTGCCAAATATAAGCAGGTTGAGGATAGCTTTCGTACCACACTTTTTGCCACAACGATTTCATTGAAACTTCAGGATGCTCGTTGTCGATATTCCAAAAATGAATTTTTCCATCATGATTTTGTAACAGTAACGTATTTGCACGCGGCGAAAGAATTACAGCTAATGGTGTAGAATCACTCACATGAGCTTTAATCATTAGACGTTCAGAAGTTGAATGGTAAACCCCCATTTCCCCCTTGTCATCGATAGTCATAAAACCTTTGCGACGTTGTTCTGATGCGTTAATAGCAACAATAGAGCTATCAGAAACCTTGAATACTCTAATTTTTTCCAGCATTGACTTCCCTGATTTATCACGCACTAAACCCCATTGTGATACTAAGCCAGTTGAATCACCAATCATTAAAGATAAATCACCATTCAAAAAACTAATACTGGTTACTTTTTCACCTGATTTGATTACGGTCATTTGTTGTTTAATTTCTGGATTACTCTTTTTGCTAATATCAACCGCATTCAACAGACCATCTTCGTACATTACAAAGACATTATGCTCTTCCTTATCGATCAAAATATCTTTTATAGTGCCAACTGGCATTTCGAGCACCGAATCAGAACGAATTAAAGCAGAGTCTTCAGCAAACAACGATTGTTCTTTTTCAAAACTTGCGATGTGTAATTTATTCGCTGTTTTTGCCACAATAACAGTCGAACTTTCACCAATTTTGAATGATATTCTATCCAATGCAGCTCCCGATTCATCAACCACTAAAGGTGCTTCGCCTAATGGATAAGATAAACTAGGTATGATAGTGCGTTTATTGTCAACAAAATCCATTTTATATTGTTGCTTAACGATGATTGCCTGCCCGTTAGATAAACCATAGGCAATTGCACCTTCACGCATCGGGGTACCTTGAACAGAACTGACTATACTTGTACCTTCTGGAAGCAAGACTTTTTCTTCTGCCAATATTTTGCCAGTTTTCGCTTCAAAAAAAATAACTGCGCCACTGTCGGTAAAACGAGAGGCAACTTCATTCTGTTCTTCAATGTTCAAAAAAAGTGTTTTTCCAGCACTTTCTGAAGGAATTTGATACTGCGTTATGGGTTCCGCACTTGCGGATAAAAACAGGGGGTATACGACATAAAGCAAATAAAAGAAAATGACTACAACAGCACAAATAGTACTCAAGCCCCCTACTGTTATGACGTGACGCATAACCGCATCTTTGATTAGTCGCAATTTTTCATTGTGAGAAGTCGTCGCGGCGTTTTGCCCAGACTGCGCCACTGAATTGTTTAGCTCAGACATAAATTGTTTTCAAAATAAGGTTCAAGAAAAAGGCGTAATGTACGAAAAATTTATAATCGTACTTTTACGCCCTCGGTTGTCGCGCCTTATTTACTTAAGGTCGCCAAAATTTTTGTAACAACTTTTGCGGGTAGCGGAATGTAGCCATCTTTGATTACAACTTGCTGACCAGTTTTAGAAAGAACCATTTTCACAAACTCATTTTCTAATGGCGCGAGTGGCTGATTTGGTTTTTTATTAACGTAAACGTACAAATAGCGTGTCAAAGGATATGAGCCATTAACCGCATTTTCAGGTGTTGCTTCAACAAAAGTGGTTGAACCTTTTTTAGCTAATGGGACCATTTTTACACCAGAAGTTGTATAACCCATACCAGAATAGCCAATACCATTTACTGATGAAGTTACGGACTGAACCACAGAAGCAGAGCCTGGTTGTTCGTTCACGTTATTTTTAAAGTCACCCTTGCAAAGTCCGTGATCTTTGAAATAGCCGTAGGTTCCCGAAACTGAGTTACGCCCGTATAACTGAATACTTTTGCTTGCCCACGCATCAACACCCGCTTCGCCCCAATTAGTGATGTCTTTACCGCCACATTTGAAGGTACTAGAAAAAATACCGTCAACTTGCTCCATGGTTAACCCTTTAATTGGATTATCTTTATTTACCATAACTGCCAACGCATCCACCGCAACTGGAATAGCAAAAGGTTTGTAGTTGTATTTTCCTTCAAATGCAGCCAATTCATCGTCTTTCATTTCTCGACTCATAGGACCTAAATTTGACGTACCCTCAGTTAATGCTGGTGGTGCGGTTGAAGAACCCGCAGCTTGAATTTGAATGTTCACGTTTGGATAAAGGCGGTTAAATTCCTCTGCCCACAAAGTCATTAAATTTGCTAATGTATCTGAGCCAACGCTTGATAAATTACCTGCAACACCAGTTGCTTTTTGATAATCTGGGATAGCTGTATCAACAGTTTGTACTGCACTTGCCGATACACTAATCAAACTTGCTGACAACCCTAATGCTGCTACTAACAATTTGTTTTTTAAAAGATGTTTCATGAATTGAGTCTCTAAGTAGAAGGAAGTTGAATCAAAATCATTATCCAAATTAAACGTGACAAGATTATGACAACTGTTCGGCGACAATTATAATCGACAGTTAATTGCTCTAATTTTACCACTTGGTTATGACTTAGAAGATAGATGCGTTAAAGATTGATCTGTAAACACTAATCAGGACAAAAAAGTTAAGCCACTTTTCGAAAATTCTCAAAATTGGCAGGCTACATCATACCGCTAGCGGAATGCCGACGTTTACGGTTATAAAAAACTTCAATGTA
>CAIRCR010000066.1 GCA_903877065.1 uncultured Pseudomonadota bacterium | reverse complement strand
GTTTGGTTTGGATTGAGTGAATCAGCGGCGATTTTGGCGGTTGTTTTAAACAAAGTGCCGAATGTTAGTGTGACATTGCGTGAAGGCACACGAGCGTTGGATAAACAATTGCTCAACATGGCGAAGTGTTACGGGTTTGGTCGCATAAAAACATTTCGCCATGTTATTTTGCCGCAATTGCACCCCTTTTTAATGAGTGCAACACGTTCTGGTTTGGCGTTGACGTGGAAAATAATTTTAATGGTTGAATTGCTTGGACGCAGTAACGGCATGGGTTATCAACTGCATTTATTTTTTCAATGGTTCGATATTGCTAGCATTTTGGCGTACACGGTGGCGTTTGTTAGCGTAATTCAAGCGTTGGAATTTTTGGTGTTAAAACCACTCGATAATCTTGCTTTGAAATGGCGATAAAATGACTAACGTTCGCATTCAAATACATAAAAAAATCCATCACGGTGCAAAAAATCCTACGATTCAAGATTTTTCGCTGACGTTAAATGCGGGAGAATTTGTGTGTTTAGTTGGGCAATCAGGTTGTGGAAAAACGACGTTGTTGAATACGATTGCAGGATTGGATTCAAATTATTCGGGTGATATTTGTTTTGAAAATTACGCGAACAATCCAAAAATTGGTTATGTTTTTCAGCAACCGTGTTTGTTGCCGTGGCGAACGGTTCGTGAAAATATCGAATTAGTTTTTGCTAATAAAAAAGCTGTGCCAAATGCACAAATTGATGATTTGTTAGAATTAACACAACTCAACCGTTACGCCGACGCTTATCCGAAACAATTATCTGAAGGAATGCAGCGGCGCGTGTCGATTATTCGAGCTTTTGCGGTGAATCCGAATTTACTTTTGATGGATGAGCCATTTGTATCGCTTGATGCACCGATGGCGCGAGAAGTGCGTTTTTTGTTGCAAGAACTTTGGCAACAGCGACCACACACAGTGTTATTTGTGACACATGATTTGCGTGAAGCGATTGCTTTGGCGGATAGATTGGTTTTTTTAATCAGTTGCCCGATGCGCGTGTTGCGTGAGGTGAGCGTTCCAATTTTACGAAATTTGCGCCAAGACGTTGGAATAATAGAAGAATTTAAAAATCAGTTAATGTTTAATTACCCTGATTTACAGCCACTGCTATAAATACCTCCTAAAATTGCCAGGTGTTTCGCGCCTGTTACCGCTTGTAAATTTCCCGCTTTTTGGTGAATCGTTTGTTTCGCCAACCACGCAAACGCAATCGCTTCAACGTAATCGGGATGCAAACCAAAATCAGCGGTCGATTGCACAGGACAGAGCGAATTTTCAGCGAGTAATTTCATTAAATAACCGTTATGCACACCGCCACCACACACTAAAATACGCGTTGTTTCTGGCGCAACGCGTTCAATTGCTTCACAAATTGTAATGGCCGTTAAATAACACAAACTTGCCTGTACATCTTCGGGTAAATAATTATTCAAATCGCATTTTGATTCGAGCCAAGCCAATGAAAAATAATCTACGCCAGTGCTTTTTGGTGGCAAAGCGTGAAAATACGACTCATTTTTTAGCATTTTTACCAATTCAAAATTCACTTTTCCAGAGTTCGCCCAAGCACCATCATCATCGTAAGAGAGCTTAAAATGCCGTTTAATCCACTGATTTAACAATACATTTCCCGTGCCTGTATCAAAACCAATTACATTTTTAGTTTTATTCGCAGGTAAAATCGTAACATTTGCAATGCCACCAATATTCACAATACAGCGTGTTTCACTGTGACAACGAAATACCGCTTCGTGAAATACGGGAACAAGTGGCGCACCTTGTCCACCTGCCGCAACATCACGTCGACGAAAGTCTGCAACGGTTGTAATGCCAGTTTGTTCGGCAATGCAATTTGGATCGCCAATTTGTAGCGTAAAGGGAAAACGTCCTGACGGTGCGTGATAAATGGTTTGCCCGTGACTGCCAATCGCAACAATTTCAGCGGCTGACAGATTTGTTTTGCTCAATAAATTTTTCACGGCATTCGCAAATAAATGACCTAAACACACGTCCATTTCACCGTAATCTTGTAAAAGAATTTTTGCATTTGGCGCACTGAGTTCGTGTAATTTACGTTGAATTTCCACAGAAAATGGCAAGCATTCAAACGCAATGAGTTCAACATTGTTGTTACTTAAATTAACCAAGGCAGCGTCAATGCCGTCAATGCTCGTGCCAGACATTAGACCGATGTAGAGTTCAGAAGTTTGCATTTTTCAATCTAAGGTAGGGGCGTTTATACTGTTGTGGCAATCTTAACGCAATAAATGCCTGTTTTTACAAAAGGTCTTCTCATGAATCCATATTTTTTTGTAATCACTTATGAGTTTTAAACCGATTTTAGAATTTCACAATCTAGCAATTGATAAATTAGTCGAACAAGTTAAACAACAACAAGATTTGTTATCTATTGTTAAACGTGTTTTACCAGAAAATTTAGCAGAACATACGCTTCATTGTGTTATTCATGATGTGACACTGTTAATTTATACCGATATGGCGGTGTGGGCATCTCAGTTACGTTTTTATCAAGAAACTATTTTGGCGACGATTACGCCGTTAGTCGAAAAACCAATTAAGCGCGTTCAAATTAGATTACAAAAATGAGGAACTAAACTCACACCGCTAAATCATTCACACTCAAAATCGCAAGTAAAATCGAAACAATAATGCCAGCAATCATAATTCCGAGTGTGATAATCAACGCAGGTTCAAGCAGTGCCAACATTCTCGCAATCGATACGCGCAATTGTTTATCGTAAATTGTCGCAACGCGCAAAAGCATTTCTTCTAAATGCCCTGTTTCTTCGCCCATTTTAATCATTTGCATCGCCATTTTGGGAAAAATAGCTTTTTGTTCAAATGCGTCAAATAACGTTTTGCCTTGTTTAATTTGATCTTCTGTATCGTGCAACGCAGCCGCAATAATTAAATTATCAACAGTTTCACGGACAATAATAAATGCCGACAAAATGGATACACCATTTCCCAAAAGCGTTCCTAAAGTGCGTGTGACGTTGGCGATTTCTTTGTTCAAAATCATTTCACCGACTAATGGTAATTTTAACCAACGTCCGTCCCAGACTTTTTTAGTTTCAGGATTGCTGAGTTGAAAATTAAAATACACCATAATTGACATCGCACCACCAATCACAATCCACCAATAATGCTGTAACCAATCCGCCAAACCCACGACGATTTGTGTTGAAAACGGCAGGGCTTTACCCGCACTAGCAAACATTTCGCTAAATTGCGGCACGACAAATGTGAGCATAATAAATAACGATGCAAGCGACATCACCAGCAAAATAGTCGGGTAAATTAACGCTGTGCTGACGGTGTCTTTTAACTCTTGCGAACTTTCTAAATATAACGCCATTCGGTTTAAAACTTCACCCAAATTGCCGCCAGCTTCTCCCGCACGAATCATGTTTAAATAAAATTTGCTGAAAATGCCTGTTTGTTGCTCGAATGCGTCAGCGAGCGACGTGCCACTTTTGACTTTTTCCAACACACGTCCGATAAGTTTATTCAAATTTTCGTTATCGTGAGCTAAATCCATCAACACAACTAACGAACGATCTAGCGGTAAACCCGATTCGAGCAACATCGCCAATTCACCGGTCAACAAAACGATACTTTTATTGGACAATTTGCCATTTCGACCATTTAAATTGAAGCCTAAAAATGTGTGGTTGTGTGCGGGTTTAACGCGAATAGGAATGTAACCTTCAGCTTGTAATTGCTGAACACAACTGGCTTCATCAATTGCTTCACGTTCACCTTCTTCGGTTTTACCCGAAAGATTTACTGCTTGATAAAAAAATAAAGTCATTTCATGCTCGCTATAAAACTATAAACGACGAACAAAGCGCACAACATGGTAAACCGCACACCAACTCAACATACCGATAAAAACGGGCAACCAAAATGTTGCGTGTAACTGGGCGGGAGCTTTTAGATTTTCAAACCAAAACAGCAACAATTGTGAAATTAACAAACAAGCAAACACAAACACGCTTTGTTGAGTGAGTGGAAATTGGCGTAATTTACGATGCAAGACTAGAATTCCAACTTTCAGTGCATACACTTACACCGTTTGATAATTTAGAAAGTGCTTTTAAAAAAATAAAATGTTTTTTCATTTATC
>CAIRCR010000065.1 GCA_903877065.1 uncultured Pseudomonadota bacterium | reverse complement strand
GGAATTAAGTCGTGATGAATTTTTTGATACTTTCCCTCAAACACGCCGCTACTTTGAACAACCGCAATTAAAACAGGCAAATGCCTAAAAATTTCAGTTTTTGATATAAGTGTGACAACAATTAAACGTGTTGTCGTCAAAAGTCCCGATTATGCCCCACCCCTTGGCGGTAAACCTAGCGAAAGCTTTGCTGGAAAGTTGCAGCGTTATGATGTTTATTTAAAAAGTTAATATAAAACCACCTTCTCGTTTCCCTTTCAAAATCAATAGTTCTTTAAAATATCTATTTTTCTTGAGTTAATCCCGTATTTATTGAGTACATTAAAATTGCTTAAAGCGTTTTTAATGCGTGCTGAATGTTGCGAAACACTGGTATTGCACGTTGAACTCGATGTGTAAAATCATCCCAAATTTTTAATGTTAGCCAGCAATTCTGTCAAATTAAAATTCTAATAGCCTAGCCAAAGCACTATTAGCCTCTAACCAACCGAACACTATGGAGGTCGCTCTTCATCGACGTATCGCCGTCCATGTTGCCGCAGCAAAAGTGGAAAGCGACCCTCCACGCACCGACTCTTTTTGAAGTTGGAGTAGAAGACCAACAAAAAACAGGGCTTTTTGGGAAAACATCCTCATCAATCTGTATAGCGTCCTCATCCACCAACGCCCATCCTTCCCAATCGTCTGGAAATAACAATGATCTCAACTCATCAATATTGGGCACACGCCAATCTTTGTAACCAGCATAACCTATTCGATTGAACTCTGCAGGAACTAATAGTGCATCCCGCCATTTCATCTCTTTTGCATTACCGATAACAACGTTTTCTTCCCATCTCTCTTCCCACCGCTCTCTCCATCGCTGTCCATATGCAAAGCGCAGCCACGTTAAACCCGTTTCAGTATCAGTTGCCATACCATCTTGTAAAACAAAGCGACCAGCTTCATATTGAAAAATAACATAGTCGTTTTCTTGTAATGGAAATTTAACAATATTATCTTTAACACTTTCTACCTGCTTAATTGCAGTGACTGCTTCTTGCACAGAGTCAAATGGTTCAACTTTATCAAATGGAAACTTAATGGATTCATTTATGATAGCGTCCCCCGCTGCTTCTCTAATTGCAACAACAGCTTTAATAACGTCACATCTGAACCATTCGTTGTTTTCTGAATAATCTTCTAAAATTTCATGTGTTTTTTGTTCGATTTCGCTAGGCTCATTCACCAACGCATCATATTCCACAACATACGGATAAGGTACGGCGGCAGAATAGAGTGCATTTGCTTTTATTTCAGGATCTTCAGTGCTATAGCCAACTTTTACTAAATTTGGCATAGACTTGTTAGTGATAATATAAATCCAACCTTTCATGTGCTTTTCAATAAAAAATAAAATGTATTAATGAATTTTTTCATCATACTACAAACTGTAATTATGTGAACTATACAATTTTTTAACACTTAATCTATAGCCCAAAACAACAACGCGATCAAAAGAGACGGAAATGGAAAGCAAACAAACAACAGCGTCTTGT
>CAIRCR010000064.1 GCA_903877065.1 uncultured Pseudomonadota bacterium | reverse complement strand
GAGCATCTTTAACCTTTACTTCAACTTCTACATTTAATTCGTTATTTTTATAAATTTTTTCTAGTAATCCTTCAGCGACTAACGCTTCTTTAATCCAACGTTTCATAAAACGATAATTTGCATAACTCGACACGATTTCACCAGTTTGCGGATTCTTCAATCCTGCTTTTTTTACCGCAGGTTTTGCAGTTTTAGTAGCCAATTTAACTAACGGTTGTGCCATCACTTTTTCTGAAATTAAAGGTGATATATTGACCACTGACATTAACGCTTCTGCACTGTCGTCAATTACTTTTGCTTGTTTACTGTCGCTAGCAACACTGTAAATCACATACGCCGCATAGATGACTGCCAATACATAAAAAATTTCTGCCATGTTTTGATCCTCTGAAAAATAGAAAAATTACCGCTGATAACCCATTGCGTGTCGCGCTAACACTGTTTTTGCAAATGGCAACACGTCCAACAACGCTAAACCTAGATTTCGAGCAGCGGTAACAGCTAGCCATTCATTTGAAAAAATACGAACTAATGTGTCCGTAAAGTTAATCGTGCGTTGTTGGTCGGCTTCTCGTGTTTGTGAAAAATACTGTAAAAATTTTGATGCGCCAATGTCAGCTGTTTCATTTTGTTGCCGTAACATTTCAGCCAGAACAATCACATCACGCAAACCTAAATTAAAGCCCTGCCCTGCGACTGGATGCAATTGATGTGCGGCATTTCCAATAATTACCGTCCGCTGTGAAATCATCGACTTTGCACGAATTAACGATAACGGAAAGGCACGACGCGGAGCTTTCAAAGTGAGTGTCCCTAGACGATAACCAAAACACTGTTGTAATTGCTCAATAAAATTCGCTTCGCTGCCCTGCATCAATGATTCAGCTTCTTCGGTTTTTCGTGTCCAAATTACAGCCAAATCATGCTCTCCCATTGGCAATAACGCTAAAGGTCCTGACGCTGTGAAACGTTCGTAAGCTACATTTTTATGTGGTCGGTTAGCGGTAATTGTCGTTACCAATGCAGTTTGTGCATAATCAGAAACGTGTTGATCAATGTTTAATAATTGCCTAACTGAAGACTGTCCACCGTCCGCACCAACGACTAATTTTGCTGTGAGATTAAGCGTTTCGTTTTTGAGTTTTAAATTAACAAATACTGCATTTTCATCTGCAATTAACCCCATTACCCGCGCTGGGCAATAAAGCGTTACATTTTCAGCGGCAGTGATTTGATTGGCAATATGCGTTTCTAAATCCCGTGCTGTAATAACATAACCCAGTGCGGCAACGTTTTCTTTTTGTGAGGATAAACGGGTTTTGCCAAAATGACCTTTATCCGAAATATGAATTTGCTCGATTGGTGTCGCGGCATTTGCGATGCCTTGCCAAAGATTTAATGATTCCAACGCGTCAACGGTTCCAGCGGCTAATGCTAAGGCTCTATCTCCCAATGTCGCTTGTTGCAAAACTTCACGATATTGGGCTTCAACAATCGCAATTTTCAAACCACTATCTTTTAAGGCTAAAGCTAAACAATTTCCTGCTAATCCACCGCCGACAACAAGCAAATCATAATCCATTATCCAATCTCCTTGTCACGCGCCATCAATGTTTCAATATCGGCAATCGTTTTCGGTACACCGTTAGTTAGAATCTCATGTCCTGTTTTTGTCACGAGTATATCGTCTTCAATCCGAATTCCAATACCGCGCCACTTTTTATCAACCGTTTTGCAATTTTCAGGAATATATAACCCAGGCTCAATCGTCAAGACCATGCCTGGCTGTAACTTGCGCCATTCTTGATTAAGTTTGTAATCACCCACGTCATGCACATCCATTCCCAGCCAATGCCCGATGCGGTGCATATAAAACTGTTTATATTTTTCATCTTTGATAAGTTTTGGTACACGCCCTTTTAATAAACCCAGCTTCACAAGCCCTTTCGTAATAATTTCAACTGAAATATCGTGTGCCGCATTCCATGGGATATTAGGTTTTATTTGCTCAATCGCTGCCAGTTGTGCGTTCAAAACAAGTTGATACAACTGCGCTTGTGGTTCGGTAAATTTGCCCGAAATAGGAAACGTGCGTGTAATATCGGCGGCATAATGATCACATTCTGCACCCGCATCAATGAGTAATAAATCACCATTTTTTAACTGGGCTTTGTTTTCTGTGTAATGTAGCGTGCAAGCATTTTTCCCCGATGCGACAATTGACGGATAAGCCACAGCACGCAATCCAGATTGCATTAAATGATGCACAATGTCAGCTTCAATTTGATATTCATAACGCCCTGCATGGCAAAGTTGCATTGCCTTAACGTGAGCTTGCACGCTAACTTCAGCTGCGCGACGCATCAATGCTAATTCTGCCGTAGTTTTGAATAAGCGCATTTCATGCAAAATCGGTTCAATCGACGCTAATTCAACTGGTGCAACTACGCCCGTGCGTGATTGATTGCGAATATGCGTAATCCAACCGATTAAATCGTGATCTAAATCGGAATTACGCCCCATTGGATAAAAAACTTTATTTTTGTTTTCAAGCATTCCCGACAAAATTTCGTCTACATCATCAATTGGAAATGAATCATGTGCAGCATAATTTTTTGTCGCGCCTTCTAAACCAGCGTGTGCGCCTTCCCAAAGTGCTTTTTTTTCGTCAAATTCGCGGCAAAACAAAATATATTCGCCCTGCTCTCGCCCTGGGATAAAAACAGCTAACGCATCTGGTTCGTTAAAACCAGTTAAATAATAAAAATCGCTATCTTGGCGAAAGGGATAATCGACATCTCGATTACGCGTGCGAACACTCGCACTGCCAATTAACGCGATATTGCCTTTGCCAATACGTTGCATTAACTGTTTGCGGCGTTTTTTAAATTCACTTTGTTTCATTTTATTTCTTTACGTTCCTTGTGTGAGCATAAATTTCTACGAGAGCCTAAAATAAAAAGCCCGTTTCTCTTTTAAAGAACCGAGCTTTTTACACAAGCTAAAATTTTTCGGTTTACATCAAATAAACGAAAATAAATAAACCCAACCAAACCACGTCAACAAAATGCCAGTACCATGCTGCCGCTTCAAAGGCAAAATGATTTTCTGGTGTGAAATGACCTTTCGCGCTACGGAATAAAACCACGCTCAAAATAATTGCACCCACGCAAACGTGAAAACCGTGAAAACCTGTCAACATAAAGAACGTAGAACCGTAAATTCCAGAGCCTAGCGTTAAGCCCATTTCGGTGTACGCTTCATGATATTCAAAAG
Organism: uncultured Pseudomonadota bacterium; assembly: GCA_903877065.1. Lineage (GTDB taxonomy): Bacteria > Pseudomonadota > Gammaproteobacteria > Methylococcales > Methylomonadaceae > UBA10906. Next base: position 8,406 of record CAIRCR010000064.1, on the reverse strand, counting down.
CTTGGCAAAGTACGAATAAAAAGCCTAACGCAACTGTTGCGATTAAACCTTGGATTAGCTGTGTGCGTTTTTTAGCAATCAAACCATGATGCGCCCAAGTACAGGTTACACCACTTGTTAACAGTAACAAGGTGTTCAATAAAGGTAAGCCAAACGCGCCCATAGGCTCAAAATGTCCACCGACATTACCTGGACCATTCGTTGGCCATACAGCGGAAAAACCCGACCACAACAATTCATTTGTCGCCGCTTTCGCACCTTCACCACCTAACCAAGGGACTGATAAATTGCGTGTGTACCACAATGTGCCAAAAAAAACGGCGAAAAACATGATTTCGGAAAAAATAAACCACATCATGCCCATACGATAAGACACACCGACACCGTGGTTGTACATTCCTGATTCGCTTTCAGTTGCTTGCAACGTGAACCAACCCGCAATCATGATTATAAAAATTGTTAAACCAGCAATCATCAGCGTTGAGCCAATAGATGAGCCGTTAAGATAATTTGCAAATCCCACCAGTGTGGTCAATAAACCAGCAGTAGCCAGTACAGGCCATGTTGCTTTATGTGGAATGTAATACGCATTGCTTGTTGACATAAACTTCCCCTTAGTTATTTTTTACAGCTGTTTCAGTGTTATCAAAAAAAGTATACGACAACGTAATTGTCTTATAGTCTGCCGATAAAGCGGGATTAACTACAAAACGCATTGGCATTATTTTCTTTTCATGCGGTGCAAATGTTTGTTCTGAAAAACAAAAACATTCGACCTTCTCAAAATAAGTGCTAGTCAAAGCGGGCGAAAAACTCGGAATCGCTCGCGCAACCATCGTTTTATTCGTCTTATTTTCAGCATAAAAATTAACGGTGTGATATTCGCCTGGATGAACGAGCAATTGCGGAACCTGCGAACTAAAAACCATCGGTGTGTTTTCGTTTAATGACGTTATAAATTCCACGTTAATGTTACGATTCACATCGATAGCATAAGCCGTTTCAGGAATGGCTTTAATTGCATCTGGACGATCTCGCTCAATCCATTTCCATTCACACAGCACGTCATACAACGGCACAAGCGCGTAACCAAAACCAAACATGGCAATGGCAAAAATTGCTAATTTACGTCCTAACTTTTTATTTTTTACAGAAACTTCATCGTTCATCGTGATAACGCTTGAATGACAGCCGTAACGTAAATCGTAGTAGCGATTGTGAGTAACACAATTGCCGTTAAAATATTTTTTTGTTTAATCGTCATATTAAATCCAACAACGTCGAGACCCGATAAATCGTGCCTCGACATTTCATTCGACCTTAGCCGTGATCGCAAGGAATCACACTCGGAGGTGTTGTGAAAGTGTGATAAGGCACGGGTGATGGCAATGTCCATTCTAAACCGTGTTTATGTGCATCTTCCCAAACTTCGTCACTCACTTTTTCGCCTGTGCCGCCTTTGATAGTGTCAATCACAATCCAAAGGAACAATAATTGGCTCGCACCGAAAATGAAACCACCAATACTTGAAACCATGTTCCAATCCGCAAATTGAATCGCGTAATCGGGAATACGACGCGGCATACCTGCTAATCCCAAAAAATGTTGCGGGAAAAACAAAACGTTTACCGAAATCGCAGACAACCAAAAATGAAGTTGTCCAATTTTTTCGTTGTACATGTGACCAGTCCATTTAGGCATCCAGTAGTAACCTGCCGCCATCAAAATGAAAACAGACGCAGGAACTAAGGTGTAGTGGAAATGGGCTACGATGAAATAAGTGTCGTGATATTGAAAATCAACAGGCGCAACAGACATCATCAAACCCGTAAATCCACCCAACGTGAACAACACAACGAAAGAAATTGAAAATAACATCGGTGTTTCAAATGTCATTGCACCTTTCCACATCGTTGCAGTCCAATTAAACACTTTCACGCCTGTTGGAATTGCAATTAACATGGTGGCATACATGAAATACAACTCACCCGAAATTGGCAAGCCAACGGTAAACATATGATGCGCCCAAACGATAAATGACAAAAACGCAATTGACGCTGTTGCATAAACCATTGAGCTGTAACCAAATAAAGGCTTACGAGCAAAAACGGGAATAATCGTTGAAGCCACACCGAAAGTTGGCAAAATCATGACATAAACTTCTGGGTGTCCGAAGAACCAGAAAATGTGTTGATAAAGCACAGGATCACCACCACCCGCAGCATCAAAGAAACTGGTGTGAAAGAATTTATCCGTTAACAACATTGTCACTGAACCTGCGAAAACAGGCATAATTGCGATAAGCAAAAAACCAGTAATCAACCACGTCCAAACAAACAACGGCATTTTCATCAATGTCATTGCAGGCGCACGCATATTCAAAATAGTCGCAACAATGTTAATTGCGCCCATAATTGACGAAACACCTAGCAAATGCACCGCAAAAATTGCAAACGGTAAGGCTTTACCTGTTTGTAAAACAAGTGGTGGGTACAAAGTCCAACCACCCGCAGGCGCACCACCTTCCATGAATAGTGTTGATGCAATTAGCAAAATACCTGCTACAAGCATCCAAAAACTCATGTTATTCATGCGTGGTAACGCCATATCAGGCGCACCAATCATCATTGGAATCATCCAGTTTGCTAAACCAACAAACGCAGGCATAACTGCACCGAAAACCATCACTAATGCGTGCATGGTAGTCATCGAGTTAAAGAATTTGGGATCGACAAATTGCATTCCAGGTTCAAACAATTCAGCACGAATAATCATCGCCATCGAGCCACCGACAAAAAACATCGCTAACGCAAAAAGCAAATATAACGTACCAATATCTTTATGGTTGGTGGTAATTATCCAACGCAACCAGCCCTTTTCTGGGCCATGTGCGTGATCATCGTGTCCATGTTCAGCTGTTACAGCAGACATATTTTTACCTCATTAAAAAGTTAAAAAAGAGTAAAGACAACAACTGTCATCACTCGTCGTCATAAACGGGCGTGATAGCTTTAGGTTGAATTTCGTCGCCAACTTTATTGCCGAGTTCAGGCGCATTTCTAATGTAAGTAATGACAGCCGCTAATTCATTATCTTTCAACTTAGCAAATGAAGGCATTTTGCTTGTACCAGCTTGCAAGAAACCAATCAAAGGATCAATTCCACCATTAACTTTTGCACTACCGCGCAACGCTGGATAATCACCTGGTGCGCCTGCGCCATCAATTTGATGACACGCAACGCAGTTTGTCATGTACACAGCCGAACCTTTTGTCATTAACTGTTCACGCGACAAATCGCTTAAATCAGCTTTTTCTTCCTGTTTTGCTAAAGTTGAAGCAAGCCATTTTTCGTAATCTGGCTGTTCCATTGCGATAACAACAATCGGCATAAAACCATGATCTCGTCCGCATAATTCGGTACATTGACCGCGATAAGTACCCGCCTTATCAACTTGTGTCCACGCTTCGTTAATGAAGCCTGGATTTGCGTCTTTTTTCCAACCTAAATCAGGTACCCACCAAGAATGGATAACATCAGCAGCCGTAAATACGAAACGAATTTTTTTGCCAACAGGGACAACTAGTGGGTTATCAACGTTTAACAAATAATGCGGAACGGTGTGCGGATCTGAACCATCACGATGTGCTTTTTCACTTGCGGCATCTAAATGACTTTCAAAATGTACGCCAGTTCCAAGATAGTCATAATCCCAATACCATTGTTTGCCTGTGACTTTGATTGACATATCAGAATTTTGAACATTATCCAATTCGATCATCGTTTTAGTGGCTGGAATTGCCATTGCGACCAAAATAATGGTCGGGATAATTGTCCAAATGATTTCGACAGTCGTATTTTCATGGAAATTAGCGGCTTGATGTCCTCTTGATTTACGGTGATGGTACATTGAATAAAACATCGTACCGAAAACGGCAATACCAATAAATACACATACCCACAGAATGAGCATATGCAGGTCGTAAATGTCATTACTGACTTTCGTGACCCCTTGCATCAAATTGAGCGTGTAATCCGCTTGTGCTGTTTGCAACCCAATAGTGGCTAACATAACACCAACGAACAGTTGCTTTGTTTTTTTCACGGAGCAAACTCCTCTAGTAGTTTAAAAAGCTTTATCGTTAAATTTATGTGGTAATTCAAAATGATACATTAAATTTTGCCTCACTCTTTTTACTCAAAAAATCATCACAAATAACCTGGTTGATTTTAACTCATGACACCCTTCTATACTAGATAGAAGTTGCATATCGATGCCTATAATAATTCAAAAGTACCTTCTATTTTGAGATTCTGCGAACAAATTTTTGAACAACAAAAGACTTCTATATCTAAAAAACTCGATTTTTACAAGCACAGAAATGAAAGCATTATTTCAACGTTTTTTCCCAACGACTCACCAGAGCAGAAGCGATACTGTTGCCAAAAACATTGGTCACGCTACGCCCCATATCTAAAATTTGATCGATGCCCAGCAGTAAAAGCAGTCCAGATTCAGGAATATGAAACATCGACAACGTAGCAGCAATCACAATCAGTGACGCTCGCGGTACACCTGCAACCCCTTTGCTCGTAAATAATAAAACCAACAACATAATGAGCTGATCCGCCAGCGGCATATCAATACCGTAGGCTTGCGCGATAAACAGCACGGAAAACGTCATGTACATCATGCTGCCGTCAAGATTGAACGAATACCCCAAAGGCAAAACCAGACCACAAACTTTTTCATCACAACCAAAACGCTCTAATTGTTGCAAAAGTTTCGGATAAGCACTTTCGCTACTTGCCGTTCCAAACGCCAATAATAACGGCTCACGAATATGGCGAATTAAAGAAAATATACGTCGTCCTAAAAATAAAAATCCTACAAAACCTAACGCGCCACACAACACGAATAATCCAAAATAAAATTCACCGATAAATTTGCCGTAAGAAAGCAAAATGCCAATGCCTTGTTGTGCGATAACTGAAGCCATTGCTGAAAAAATTGCAATAGGCGCGTAGTGCATGACGTAGCTGGTAATTTTCAACATGATGTGCGACAGTGATTCGAGTAATTTCACCGTTGGATGTGCTAATTCACCGAGCGACGCGCACGCAATCCCGAAAAACATCGAAAACACGACAATTTGCAAAATTTCGTTATTTGCCATCGCTTCGATAATACTTTTAGGAAAAATATGTGCGACAAAACTGCTCAATGTGGGCTTCACATTTGCCAAACCCGTTTCCGCGCCGACGCTTGGCAACGCAATGTGAAGTGAACTCCCAGGCTCAAAAACATTAACCAGCAACATTCCGAGCAATAAACTAAAAATAGACGCTGAAAAAAACCACAACATCGCTTTAATTCCAATGCGTCCAACGGTTTGAATGTCGCCCATTTTCGCCATGCCAACAACGAGCGTAGAAAACACCAACGGCGCGATAATCATTTTTACCAAGCGTAAAAAAATATCTGTGAGAACGGTAAAAATACTCACAATTTGAGTTAGCACGGGATTTAAACTGCCCAGCGTCAAATTAAGCAATTCACCGACGACAATCCCCAATAACAAAGCGATTGCGACATAAAGTGTTTGGCGATTAGGAACTTGAGGCTGATGGGACGTGTGAGAAATCGTCATATCAAATCACAGCCGCTAAATGTCCGCTTGCTTCGAGCCACGCTTTTCTATCGGGAGCGCGTTTTTTAGCCAAAAGTAAATCGAGCATTCCCGCTGTTGCGTCAAAATCATCAACCGTTAATTGCACTAATCTGCGTGTGTCGGGATTCATTGTTGTTTCGCGTAATTGGCTTGGATTCATTTCGCCCAAACCTTTGAAGCGTTGCACGTTGATTTGTCCTTTCAATTTTTCAGTTTTAATTCTGTCCAAAATGCCTTGTCGCTCTGATTCATCGAGTGCGTAAAAAACACGTTTGCCGACATCGACGCGATAAAGCGGCGGCATGGCAACAAAAACATGACCATTCCGAACCAGTGCATTGAAATGTTTGTAAAACAACGCGCAAATTAGCGTGGCAATGTGATTTCCGTCCGAATCTGCGTCTGCCAAAATACAAATCTTTCCATAACGCAACGCTTGTAAATCGTCCGACTCGGGTTCAATACCAAGTGCAACGGCAATATCGTGAATTTCTTGTGAAGCCATGACTTGTGACGATTCAACTTCCCAAGTGTTTAAAATTTTTCCACGTAACGGCATAATCGCTTGAAAATCACGTTCACGTGCTTGCTTTGCCGAGCCGCCCGCTGAATCGCCTTCCACTAAAAATAATTCCGTTCGATTGATGTCTTGTGCGCTGCAATCGGCTAATTTTCCAGGTAACGCTGGACCTGCGGTGATGCGTTTGCGAATAATTTTTTTATTTGAACGCAACCTTTTTTGTGCGCTGTTGATGATTAACTCTGCGATTTTTTCGCCTTCAGTAGTGTGCGAATTGAGCCACAAACTAAAACTATCTTTCACCACGCCTGAAATGAACGCCACGCATTCGCGCGAACTCAAACGCTCTTTGGTTTGCCCTGAAAATTGCGGATCTTCGAGTTTTACCGATAACACAAAATGGCATTGTTCCCAAACGTCTTCGGGCGCGAGTTTTAAGCCACGCGGCAACAAATCACGAATGTTGCAAAATTCCCGAATGGCTTCGGTTAATCCAGCGCGTAACCCGTTGACGTGCGTGCCGCCTTGCGCGGTTGGAACTAAATTAACGTAACTTTCAGCGACCATTTCAGACGGATTTTCAACCGCCCACAAAACGCCCCATTCAACGGCTTCATGGTCTGCGCTCATGTTGCCCATAAAAGGTGTTTCAGGGAAAAATTCCAATATATGATTCGAAAAATCGCATGAGATAGCATTTATTTTGCTGTTTACGAAAATAATACTTCCATGTGAAATTATGATATAAAATAACTTTATTCTTTCTACCAAATAGATGATTCGGTTTTTTTTAATTCATAATTTTTGAAAACACAATTCCGTCATTGCCCCTTTCTGCTTTTAATTTATGAGTGCGGGCAATTACTTCAATAATATAATCAAGTTTCAAATCTGCAAAGTTTGCGGTATATGGAATTTTCCCGATCTCTGTATTTTCCATCTTGATTTTCACATGGTAAGTATTTTCAAGAATTAAAAAAGCCTCAGACAGAGGAGTTCTCTGAAAATTAATTTTTTTAGTAATCCAAGAGGAGTAATTGGGTGCAAGTATCTCAATGTGTCCAATCTCACCATTTGCTGTCTTTATCCAACCACGCTCCCCTGCGGGTAGAATTGCAGATTTGCTGACCGGTTTACCATCAACATTCTGTGTAAGCCGGACTTTACCGGATTCAACATTCACTTCTACCAAATCCGAAAGACGATATGCTGATACATTAAAAGATGTTCCAAGAACTTCAATGGAAGCATTCGAAGTTTCAATTAAAAACGGATGCAAAGTATCTCTTGTAACTTTGAAAAATGCTTCACCTGAGAGTTTCACTTTACGAACCTTACCTCGAAAACTAACTGGATATTCTATTCTGGTATCGGCGTTCATTTTTACAATTGAGCCATCTGGCAAAGTAACTTCCGTAAGGCTTGAAGGATGAGATTCGGTTTCTATTACAGCCATCTTGACCGGCAAGTTAATTACCTTTGCAGGGGTTTGACTGATATGGTAAGCAGCAAATCCAATTCCTGCTACAACAACGAGCATAGCTGCATATTTAAAAATACGAGAATATATACTTCTAATAATCAAATTATTATGGGGTTTTGTCAATTTATTTTGAAGATTGACCCATGCCTTATCTGGATCAGCTGCTGAAAAGCTAAAGTGCGTTCCAGCAGATTCCCAAACCGAGGTGAGGTGAGAATTCTCTTCAGCTTCAATATTTGAGAAATCCGAAATGTCAGGCTCTCCATTAAGAAAAGCCGACCATAGGTTTTCTTTTTCTGTAGGTATGAGATTATTATTTTGCATACTATTGTTTTATATCAAAGACAATTATTGAATTTATTACCCTTAACCGTAAATAAAAAAAACATCACAAGATTTTTAAATTCTTTCAGTGAATCCCGCAATTGTTTAAGAGCCAGGGTCATTTGGGTCTCAACAGTTTTCACAGAGATGTTTAACTTGTCGGCAATTTCACGGTATTTCAGACCCTCTTCACGTGCAAGCCGAAAGATTTCCTGTCTTTTTTCGGGCAGAGAAGTTATTGCTGTTTCAATTTTCTTCATTAAGCCAAATTCAAGAAAGAACTCACTGTACTCACTCCTGTCAGCTTCGTTTTTAATGACCATAGATTGATAACCCGTTTTGATCTTTTCATGTTCTATATAATTAATGCAGTGATTCTTAACAGACCTGAAAAGATAATTCTGAAG
>CAIRCR010000063.1 GCA_903877065.1 uncultured Pseudomonadota bacterium | reverse complement strand
TCATTGCAAGATTGATATAATTGCTCGCGCTCGGGCGAAATCATTAATATTTCCACATCGTAATTTGCCAGTGGGCTTATTTTTTCAGTCCCTTGAAAATCTAAAATTGATTTTGCTCTGGAAAACACTTTTTCAAATTTTAATTCGAGTAAATCTGCAAAATTTTGAGTTGATTTTTCTGCTTCAAAAATGGTTCTTTCATATTCTGACCAACCAAAAAAACCAGAATAAGCTAAAACAATTATGAATATATACAGGTAAGTGATTTTATAACGTGAAATCATAAGCAGTTGTAATTATTAAAATAGTTAGGCGCGTTGAAGTTTTGGCATTCTATAAACATCGCCGTGAGATGTCACTTATTAAATCTCAAAATTCCCCTACTCAATAAATGGCAAAACGGTGATAATGACAGTTGTGATTACAATCGTCATGATTTAAGTGCTTTTGTGTACTGGTTCGCAGTTCAGTGGTTTTCAATGCTGTAGAATCATTTTTAGGTTTTAATCTAGTAGGTAAAAAAATAATGAATGATTTGGTATTTAAATTAAGCGACGATGGCATGAAGTTGCTCGCCGTTATTCAACCTGGTGAAGACAAAATTGAATTGACTATTGAAGAAATTAAACGGCGCGTTAAAGAATGCTCACTCGATTATTTGTTTATTAACGAGTATTTACTTGTTCAATTAGTGCAACGTTACAAAGAAGCCGCCGTAAACGAAACCATTGAATTTGAAATTGGTGAACGCCGTGACGCAATTTGTTCTGTTGCGGTTTCTGATGACAAGATGACCGTGCATTTATCCATAACATCAAATTTTGGTGGTAAGGGTGTTTCACTTGCTGACATTCAAGCATTGCTTACCGATAGAGGTATTGTGTTCGGTGTTGTCAATTTTGACACTGTCGAACAGATGCTGGAAAAAGAATACTTCGCTGATTTTTTAATTGCACAAGGACGCAACCCTGTCGATGGTGTGGATACAGTATTTTTAAGTGTCGTGCCAGAAGCGGAGGTAATCCCCGTGCGTAAACCGCTTGTTAATCCTGACGGCAGTGTTGATTACCGTGAATTGGGTAATATCATCATGGTGCAAAAAGGTAACTTGTTGATGCAACGTATTCCTCCCATTCCTGGCGAACCTGGGCGTAATGTGTTTAATGAGATTGTTGAGCCTGGCGGTGGCGTTGATATTCCGTTCACGCTTGATCAACGTGGGGTTTACGTCAATCCAGAAGATAAAAACCAATTACTTGCCGCGATTACGGGACAGCCAATACTTGTGCCTCATGGCATGATTGTATCGTCGGTTTTAACGATAAATAGCGTTGATTTGTCATCGGGTAATATCCGATTTGAAGGTTCGGTCATCGTCGCTGAAAATGTTGAAAGCGCGATGACGCTTAAAGCCACTGAAAATATCACCATTGAAGGTAATGTAACCAATGCACGCGTTGAATGTACGGGTGATTTACTCATAAGAGGCAACGTCAATGGTAACTGTGAATTACAAGCTGGCGGCAATGTCGTTATTGAAGGCGGCGCACAAGGCAACGCAACAAAACCCTTTTCTGGACCAGATAAAAGAAAACGCCAAACCCCGCAATTACCTCGCACCGTTAAATTTGAACGGCGTAAACGTACAAACGTGACCTATCCAACAAAAATTACAGCACGCGGCTCAATTCATGTGGATTTTATAGAAAATTTTAAGGTTGAAGCAGGCATTGATATTGTGATTAACAAATATTCAATGAACAACGAATTGATGGCGGCAAATAACATCTTGATTGGTTCAAAAGGCGATAAAAAATCATCAATTATCGGTGGTATAACGTGGGCAATGATGCTCGTGAGAACCTTTTTAATCGGAATAGGCACGGGAATGAAAACCAAAGTGCAAGCGGGTTCAAATCCTTATGTTTCAAGAAGAATAGCGGAGATAAAAGAGCTTTTACTTCAATCTCACGACGAGCGACAAAATATCCATAAAATTTTGGCATGGATTAGCGAAAATCCTGAAAAAAGTGAACCTGAATTATTGGCTCGCTTGCATCACACATTAAGTCGCTTGACCATTGATGCTGAGGAATATGAACGCGAACTAAAAGACCTGCTTTCAAACTTGAAAGTAATTTCAGGCGCGAAAATAATTAGTGAACGCGGTGCTTATGTCGGTACTGAAATAAAGGTAAACAAAGCATCGTGGAAAGTGAGTGACAATTTAGGCAAAAGCACATTTGTTGAGCAGAAAAACAAAGTCGTTGTTTTAAAAGACAGCTAAAACGCCGCGCTTTTTTTGAAGTCGTCACAACAAATTTATAAATTTCAAATTGATAAACCATAAAACATGAACAAAAAGATTTTTACATTCGTTTTACTTTCTGTCATCAGCACCGCAAACGCTGAAACTGTTTTTGTGACGCTCGAAAAAGACAACGCGCTTGCAATCATGAATCCGCTTGATGGTTCATTGCTCAAAACTGTTCCTATCGGTAAACGTCCACGTGGCATCGCGCTTAGTCCTGATAATAAATCGCTCTACGTTGCAACCAGCGACGACAACACGATTAAAATTTTTGATGCTCAAACATTAAAAGAAACGGGACGTTTACCGTCGGGCAAAGACCCTGAAACATTCGCGCTCAGTCCAACGGGTGACAAAATGTATATTTCTAACGAGGACGATAGTTTAGTCACCGTCATTGACGTAGCGAAAAAGAAAGTCATCAAACAAATCAAAGTTGGTGTTGAACCCGAAGGGATTTGTGTCAGTCCTGACAATCAATGGTTAATCAGTGCCTCAGAAACCACGAATATGGTGCATTGGATTGACATCAAAACCGAAACGATTGTTGACAATACACTCGTTGATGCGCGTCCACGTTTCGTGACGTTTACGGCTGACAGTTCACAATTGTGGGTAACATCAGAAATAGCGGGAACGTTGATGGTTTTGGATTCCAAAACAAAACAACCCATTAAAACGATTCATTTTGAAATTCAAGGTGTGCCGAATGACAAAATTCAGCCCGTTGGCATTGCGATTGATAAAGAACGCAAACGTGCTTATGTCGCGCTTGGCACAGCAAATCGCGTTGCGGTTGTGAACGCGCAAACCTTTGAAGTTGAAAAATATCTGCTCGTCGGTTCACGCGTTTGGAATGTTTCATTTTCGCCTGACGAAAAACATTTATATACCGCAAATGGCATGAGTAACGATGTTTCAATTATTGATTTAGACACGCAAACCGTGACGAAATCGGTCGGTGTGGGCAATTACCCTTGGGGTTTGGTGGTAAAACCATGAGCGAAAATAAAATAATTTCAATCACACGAGCCAGAACAAATTCAACACCTGTAGCAAAAAAAATTGTTCACTCAAAAAAAGTAGATTTAAAAAATAGCGCGTTGATTGTCGAAAATTTAACGTTTTCTTACGGACAAAAAAAAGCTCTCGATAATGTCAATTTTCAAATTTCTGCGGGTGAATGCACGTTGTTACTCGGTGAAAATGGAGCAGGAAAAAGCACGCTTTTTTCATTGATAACACGTTTATACGACGCACACGCGGGACGAATTGAATTATGTGGTTTTGATATTCAAAAACAATCGCGGCAAGCGTTAGCGCGTTTAGGTGTTGTGTTTCAACAAACCACGCTCGATATGGATTTAACCGTTGTGCAAAATTTGCGTTATCACACTGCGTTGCACGGCATGAGCGGTAAATTAGCCAATAAGCGTATTCAGGAAGAATTGGAACGGTTGCAAATGTATGAACGACGCGGTGAAAAAATCCGACAACTCAATGGCGGACACAGACGGCGAGTAGAAATTGCACGAGCGTTGTTACACAAACCCGCATTATTGTTACTTGACGAACCGACGGTAGGTCTTGATATTCCTAGTCGTCAAGCCATTGTTGATTATGTGCATCAACTTGTTATCGATGAAAACATTGCTGTTTTGTGGGCAAGTCATTTGATGGATGAAGTCTATCCCGACGATCATTTGATTGTTTTGCATCGAGGACAAATTAAAGCGACTGGCAGTGTGAATGACGTTTTGGAGATAACGCAAACTCAAAATATTGCGAATGCGTTTGCTCAATTAACGAACTAATAATTTTATTTAGGTTAAAACGCTTAAACGACTGTCAACATAGCGTTCAAGGCTTCTTTAGCTAAAATTGCATTTTTTTCTGGCACTGAAATCTGATTGACAACATGACCCACCACCAAATTTTCCAACACCCACGCTAAATGTTGTGGATCGGTTCTAAACATCGTTGAACACATACAAAGCATCGGCGACATAAAATGCACATTTTTACCTTGCGCTTGGCATTCTTCATTTAAGCGGTTGACCAAATTTAATTCAGTCGCCACCAACCAACGACTTCCATCTTCAGCGGCTCGCACCGTTTTTAAAATAAATTCAGTCGAACCGACATAATCGGCTTTTTGACACACTTCAAAACACGCTTCGGGATGCGCGATAACTTTCGTTTCGGGATATTGCACGAGAAAATTATCAATGTGTTCAGGCTTAAACATTTGATGCACGGAACAAAAGCCATTCCACAAAATCAGTTTGGCATTTTTGATTTGCTCAATCGTCAATCCGCCCATCGGTTTTGTAAAATCCCAAACCACCATGTCATCTAAACTCATACCCATGCGATGTGCCGTGTTACGTCCTAAATGTTGATCGGGGAAAAACAACACTTTTTCGCGGCGGGAAAAACTCCAATCTAAAATCTTTTCAGCATTTGACGAGGTACAAACAATTCCGCCGTGTTCACCACAAAAGGCTTTTAAATCCGCTGCTGAATTGATGTAAGTAACAGGCGTGACTTCGTTTTCAACATCTAAAATTTGTGCCAATTCATTCCAGCATTGATTCACTTTCATAAGATTTGCCATATCTGCCATCGAACAACCAGCGGCTAAATCTGGCAAAATCGCAATTTGTTCGGGGCGAGTCAAAATATCAGCAACTTCAGCCATAAAATGCACACCACAAACTACAATATCTTCAGCGGTTGATTGTGCGGCATCTCTGGAAAGTTTTAATGAATCGCCTGAAAAATCAGCGTGTTTGAAAACTTCGTTGCGTTGATAATGATGACCTAAAATGACGCAACGTTCACCTAACGTGGCTTTTGCCGCCACGATGCGTTCATCACATTCTTCATCAGTTAAAGCCGCATAATCATAAAGGGGTAATGTCATTTTTAATAAACTCGTGTTTGTAAAAATAAAAGACTATTCGTCGCCAGTGTAAGAGCTGTAATGACTGGGATTCGCGCAATTTTGGAATCGAGAATACTGCCCTTGGAACATCAACCTCACCGTACCTAAAGGACCATTTCGTTGTTTGCCAATAATCAATTCCGCCGTTCCTCTGTCAGGACTCGCTTCATTATAAACTTCGTCGCGGTAAATGAATAAAATCAAATCTGCATCTTGCTCAATCGCCCCAGAATCACGCAAATCAGACATAACGGGACGTTTATTTGGACGTTGTTCTAAATTACGATTGAGCTGTGAAAGTGCGATAACAGGCACATTCAATTCTTTCGCCAAGGCTTTTAGACCGCGTGAAATATCTGAAATTTGTTGCACGCGACTTTCGCCGCTGGTTGGGGAATTCATGAGTTGCAAATAATCGACAACAATCAAACCCAATTGACCGTGTTCACGCGCCAAACGACGCGCTCTTGCACGAATTTCACTTGGTGTGAGTGCGGCAGTGTCATCAATAAATAGTTTTGTGTTATTGAGCATTGTCAACGCAGTGGTTAATCGAGGCCAATCGTTGTCGTCCAAATCGCCAGAACGCACACGCTGTTGTTCGATTCCGCCAAGCGAGGACATCATTCGCATAACAATAGCATCACCTGGCATTTCCATACTAAAAACAGCGACGGGTTTTTGATTTTTAATGGCGAAATTTTCAGCGATATTCATTGCCACAGTCGTTTTACCCATCGACGGTCTACCTGCAACAATAATTAAATCAGCGGGCTGTAAACCTGATGTAAACGTATCCAAATCGTCAAAACCTGTTGATGCTCCAGTTAGCCCACCATCGAGTTCAGCGAGTAATTCAATTTTTTCAATGGTTTTTTTTGCCAACGCCCTAATGCCAACAAAACCGCCTTGCTCTGCTTTTTGGCGTTGCTCGGCAATTTTAAATACCAATTGCTCCGCGCTTTCAAGTAAATCAGCGGTTGTGCGTCCTTCAGTTTGATAAACTGAATTTGCAATGGTTGTTCCCGCGCTAATCAATTGCCGTAAAATTGATTTATCGCGCACAATGTCAGCGTAAGCCTCAACATTTGTGGCACATGGCGTGTCTTTTGACAACACAATCAAATACGACAACCCACCAACGGCTTCCAATTCCCCTTGTGATTTCAACGATTCCGACAACGTAATAATATCAAACGGAATTTGTTGCTCGGCTAATTGAGCGATTGTGCGAAAAATGAGTTTATGCGAACGAAGATAAAAATCGACTTCTGACAGTTTGTCAGCCACGCTATCCCATGCTCTGTTTTCAATAATCAATGATCCCAAAACCGACTGTTCTGCATGAATAGAATTCGGTGGGGCTTTTAGCATATCGAGGGCAGGATCGCGCTCAAGTAAATAACTTTCAGACATTGCGGCTCAACGTGGTAACTCAATGAAATATAGCGAAAAAAAGCGTGGTTTTAGAATTAAACCACGCTTCGTTGTTCTTTAGTTTGTTTTTATTTTTTCTGTCAATTCGAGAGAAAGTTTAGCAGGAAATCAGTTCCTAAACTACGTTGACACCGTGTAAAAAACCGTCTAAACACTTGCAAATTGGTCATCAAATTTTGACAATTTTACCGTCGATTTAT
Organism: uncultured Pseudomonadota bacterium; assembly: GCA_903877065.1. Lineage (GTDB taxonomy): Bacteria > Pseudomonadota > Gammaproteobacteria > Methylococcales > Methylomonadaceae > UBA10906. The sequence goes on along the minus strand of CAIRCR010000063.1, from coordinate 5,660 downwards.
CACGTCAATCACAGGTGCATCGGCTTTTCTGTGACGAGGTATTTTTTTCCATGTCATCACACAAGCTGTTTTACGAGATATAAAACGTGCAAATTCTGAATGCTTTGATTTATTTGAAATTTTAATAATCTATCACGTCATAATTAAGATTTAATTTACGTTGCAGAGAACTGATTTTTATATAAAAAAATAAATACTTTAAACTAATTAAAAATATCTGCATGATTTGGGGTAATTGATGATTTTCGTTCAAATTTTTCCGTCTACAATGCCGATTCAGTCTTTGAGTGTTGTGAAAATGGAATTTGAAGTAACGACGGGCAACGTGTATTGCTATAATGCGCCGCAATTACACATTTATCGTTATTTGATTTGAAAGGAGAAGAAAAATCATGGTTGAACGTATTAAGCCGCTTGTTTTAGTGATTCTTGATGGTTTTGGTTATTCGCCAACAACTGAAAATAATGCCATCTCACTAGCAAAAACACCGTGTTGGGATAAATTACAAAAAACGTATCCGATGACGTATTTAAATTGTTCTGGACACGCTGTTGGTTTGCCTGATGGACAAATGGGAAATTCTGAAGTTGGGCATTTACATATTGGTTGTGGACGTTATCTGCCGCAAGATTTTTCCAAAGTAAATGACGCAATTATTGACGGTAGTTTTTTTGAAAATCCTGTTTTGTGTAAAGCCATTGATGAAGCGAAAAATAAAGATAAAGCCTTACACATTTTAGGTTTGCTTTCTGCGGGTGGTGTTCACAGTCATCAAGAACAAATTGCCGCAATGGTTGAATTAGCCGCCAAGCGTGGTTTGCAAAAAATTTATGTTCATGCGTTTTTAGATGGACGCGACGTGCCGCCAAAAAGTGCCGCAAGTTCTTTCACTTTTTTAGAAAACCAAATGACAACGTTGGGCGTTGGGCAAATTGCGTCGATAACAGGACGTTTTTATGCGATGGATAGAGATAATCGTTGGGATCGTGTTCAACAAGCCTACGAAATGTTAATGAAAGCCAACGCGCCACATTTTGCAATCACTGCAAAAATCGGTTTAGAAGCCGCTTATGCTCGTGGTGAAACCGATGAATTTGTATTGCCAACGTTGATTGCGGCAAATGCAGAATCTGTCGTTTCCATTGATTTGGACGATTCAGTTGTGTTTATGAATTTTCGCTCAGACCGAGCGCGTGAAATTAGTCAGGCAATTACCGAGCCGACTTTTGATAAATTTGAACGCAACCACGCGCCACATCACGGTTATTTTGCGACGTTGACTCAATATCACGAAAAATTTACTTATCCGATTGCGTTTCCGTCTGTTTCAATTAAAAACTGTTTGGGTGAATACTTATCCAATTCAGGCATAACACAATTACGTTTAGCTGAAACAGAAAAATATGCACACGTCACTTTCTTTTTCAACGGTGGACGTGATGAACCTTTTGCGGGTGAAGAACGTAATTTAATTCCGTCACCCAAAGTAAAAACTTACGATTTACAACCCGAAATGAGTGCGCCAGAAGTGACATATCAGCTCGTAAAAGCCATTAACGAAGGTCATTACGACGTGATTATTTGTAATTATGCGAATTGCGATATGGTTGGACACACAGGTGTTTTGGCGGCAGCAATTTCAGCGGTCGAAACCATAGATTATTCGTTGCAATGTATTGTCGATGCCTTGTGTTCAGTCGGTGGGCGAATGTTAATCACCGCCGATCATGGCAATATCGAACAAATGACCGATGATTCAACGGGGCAAGCACACACCGCACACACGACAAATGTCGTGCCGTTAGTTTACGTTGAAGGCGAAGGCACATTAACAGACGGCGGTAATTTAGCTGATATTGCGCCAACCATGCTGGCGATTTTAGGATTGACACCGCCAGTTGAAATGAGCGGCAAATCGTTGTTGCGTTGAGTAAATTTGTGGCTCGATTTTATAAGCACGTTTTAATACTCGTGTTAATGACAAGCACTGTGAATAGTTTTGCCGAAATTTTAACGTCACGCGATGCCAACATTGCCGCTGATAAACAGGCGCAAGCCACGTTGTTAAATAACCAACTCGCTGAAGTCGATAAGTTATACGGCAACACCGCCGCGTTGTTGAAAACATTAGAAAATCAAACGGCACGACAAAAGCAAAATCTAGCAAAAATTCACTCTGAAATTCAATCGTTGACGTTAGAAATTAGCAAACAAAACGACGAACTCGCGGGTCAAATTAAAACGATGTATGCAATGGGACACAAAGAACGTTTGAAGTTATTGCTAAATCAGGAAGACCCCATATTATCCAGCCGAATGCTAGCGTATTTTGATTATTTGAATGCGCGGCGTGTTAATCAGTTGAATAGTGTTAGCGAAACGCTGCGACATTTAGAGCAACTAAAAAAGCAAAATGAAGCCGAAACCGCACAACTCGAACAAGGTTTGACGCAAAAAAAATTAGAGCAAAACACCGTTGAAGCATTAAAAAAACAACGCTCGCAATTGTTAAACCAAGCGTCGCCTGATTTTTTATCGAATGAACAGCAAATCAATCGCCTAAAAGATAGTGAAAGCGCGTTAAAAAATTTACTCGCATCGGTACAAACATCCAACAGCGATTTAAATGCGGAAATTGATAAAGCGCGTGCGTTGCGTAAAAAACGATTAGATGCCGAAGACGTTTCTTTTGTTGCGCCAAAATTAATCGATGACGAACCGCCTGTTATTACAAAAGCGAATAAGGAAGCGCACGTCATTGCGTCGAAGCCACTAAACGCAGAAAATTTTCCGCCGTTGCAAGGAGATTTTGTACGGCTAAAAGGTCAATTACCTTGGCCAGTAAAAGGTGAATTGATGCAAAAATTTGGTAGTGCGCGAGAAGAAGGTAAATTAGACGGTGTTTTAATTGCGGCGGATGAAGGCACGGAAATTCACAGCATTACGGACGGCAAAGTGGTTTACGCCGATTGGATGCGCGGCTATGGGTTAATTATTATTGTCGATCACGGCAAAGGCTTTATCAGTTTGTATGCGTTTAATCAAAGTTTGTATAAAAAAATTGGTGATGTGGTGAATGCCGGTGATGTCATTGCTTCAGTAGGTTTAAGCGGTGGACATGACAGAGCAAGTTTGTATTTCGGCATTCGCAAAAAAGGAAAGGCGGTTGATCCAACAGAATGGTGCAAATAAATAAAAATTAAGTACGGTGATAAACAGGTTCGTACTCTCAGAAATTAAAATTATCAAAATGTGAAAGGTTATGTTGAAAAATAAAAGTGTATATTTATTGTCGTTAGGTGTTGCATTGGGCGGTGTGATTGGCGTGAGTGGCAGTGTTTTTGCTGAACGTGCAACGGCTCCCGCGAGTGTTGCGGTAGATTCTGAAACGTTGCCGTTAGAAGATTTAAAAACGTTTACTGAAATTTTCGGACGAATAAAGCAAGATTACGTCGAACCCGTTTCGGACAAAAAATTGTTAGAAGACGCAGTACGCGGAATGTTAAGCGGTTTAGATCCGCATTCGGCTTATTTAGTTGCTGAAGAATATCAAGAATTAAAAGAAGGCACGACGGGGCAATTTGGCGGTTTGGGAATTGAAGTCACGATGGAAAATGGGTTTATCAAAGTGGTATCGCCCATTGATGACACGCCCGCACAACGCGCAGGCATTAAAACGGGTGATTTAATTATTCGTTTAGATGATAAACCCGTCAAAGGCATGACGTTAGCCGATGCCGTAAAAATAATGCGTGGTGAAGCGGGAAGTAAAATTTTATTGACGGTTGTTCGTGAAGGTTCAGAAGCACCGTTAAAAATTGCGCTAGTTCGTGACATTATCAAAGCGAAAAGTGTTAAAAGTAAAATGCTCGACAAAAATTACGGTTACGTTCGTGTCAGCAGTTTCCAATCTGGTACGGGTGAAAGTTTGAAAGAAGCCTTGGCGGGTTTGAAAAAAGAAAATGGCGGCACGTTAAAAGGCTTAGTTTTAGATTTACGCAACAATCCTGGCGGCGTTTTGAATGCAGCTGTTGATGTCAGCGATGCTTTTTTACGCAACGGTTTAATCGTTTACACCAAAGGACGTATTCCAAATTCAGAAATGCGTTTTAATGCCGCCCCCGATGATTTAATTGATGATGCGCCTATGGTTGTTTTGATTAACGCAGGTTCTGCTTCTGCCTCAGAAATTGTCGCGGGTGCGCTGCAAGATTCAAAACGCGCCATCATTATGGGTGAAAAATCATTCGGGAAAGGTTCTGTGCAAACCATTTTGCCAACCAGCAACGGTTCTGCTGTAAAACTTACAACGGCACGTTATTACACGCCGTCTGGTCGCTCGATTCAAGCAGAAGGCATTGAGCCTGATGTTGTGTTGGCTCAAATGAAATTGGAATCGGTCGAAAAATCAGATTTCAAACCCGTAAAAGAATCGGATTTATCCAACCATTTGCAAAACAACAAAGAAAAAGCAATTGCTAAAGATGCCGAAACAAAAGAAAAAGATGCTTCAGATGCAAAAGATTACGCATTGAATCAAGCGTTGACGTTGCTCAAAGGCATCAGTATTCTGAAACGTTAATTTTTAAATCTCTTTGGAATAAAAACTATGTCAAACACAAAAAAAGTCGTTTTAGCGTATTCAGGTGGTTTGGATACATCGGTAATCTTGAAATGGTTACAAGATGTTTATCAATGTGAAGTCGTGACGTTTACGGCGGATTTAGGTCAAGGCGAAGAAGTTGAACCCGCTCGCGCAAAAGCACAATCTTTGGGAATCAAAGAAATTTACATTGACGATTTGCGTGAAGAATTTGCGCGTGATTTTGTCTTTCCGATATTTCGCGCCAACACAATTTATGAAGGTGAATATCTGCTCGGAACGTCAATTGCGCGTCCGTTGATTGCAAAGCGTTTGATTGAAATTGCCAACGAAACTGGCGCAGATGCGATTTCACACGGTGCAACGGGCAAAGGTAACGATCAAGTGCGTTTTGAACTCGGTGCTTATGCGTTGCGTCCCGATATTCATGTGATTGCGCCTTGGCGCGAATGGGATTTGAATTCACGTCAATCACTACTCGATTACGCGGCAAAACACGGCATTCCCGTAGAAATGAAACAAGGCGGCGCGTCGCCATATTCGATGGACGCGAATTTGTTGCACATTTCCTACGAAGGTCGTGTACTCGAAAATCCTTGGACTGAACCTGAAGAAACAATGTGGCGTTGGACTGTTTCACCTGAAAATGCACCCGATAAAGCAACGTATATCGAATTAACTTATGAAAAAGGCGACGTTGTGGCAATTAACGATGAAGCTGTTTCGCCTGCAACGGTCTTGGAACGATTAAACAAAATCGGCGGTGAAAATGGCATCGGACGATTGGATATTGTTGAAAATCGTTATGTCGGTATGAAATCTCGTGGTTGTTACGAAACACCAGCGGGAACAATTATGCTCAAAGCACATCGTGCCATTGAATCGTTGACGCTTGACCGTGAAGTTGCACACTTAAAAGATGAATTGATGCCACGTTATGCGACGTTGATTTACAACGGTTATTGGTGGAGTCCAGAGCGTCAAATGCTGCAAACGATGATTGATGAATCTCAACTCAACGTGAACGGTAAAGTGCGTTTGAAACTCTACAAAGGC
>CAIRCR010000062.1 GCA_903877065.1 uncultured Pseudomonadota bacterium | reverse complement strand
TAGCAATTTTTAGTACCTTCCGTACCTTGTCTTCGGGCATTTCCATTCGCTCTGCCAACTCTTCGGGTGTTGCCTCACGTCCCAATTCTTGAAGAATTTGCCGTGAAATTCGATTTAATTTATTGATTGTTTCAATCATGTGAACAGGGATACGAATTGTGCGGGCTTGATCTGCAATCGAACGAGTAATTGCTTGACGAATCCACCAAGTAGCGTAAGTGGAAAATTTATACCCACGGCGATATTCGAATTTGTCCACGGCTTTCATCAACCCAATATTGCCTTCTTGAATTAAATCAAGGAATTGCAAACCACGATTAGTGTATTTTTTAGCAATAGAAATGACTAATCGTAAATTAGCTTCAATCATATCTTTTTTCGCACGTCTTGCTTTCGCTTCTCCGATAGTCATACGACGATTGATGTCTTTTAATCCATTGATTGTTGAGCCGTATTCCGCTTCAATTTCCGCAAGCACTTTAATTGCCTTGCGTAACTCTTTTTCCCGTTCTTTGACGCTTTCACCGTAAATTGGATTCGCTAAACATTTTTCCAACCACGACGAATTGGTTTCGTTTTCGCTAAATAATAGCAAAAATTCTTTGCGCGGTATCTTTATTTGATTAACAACAATTTCGTTAATCAACTTTTCTTGTGTCCTTACAACCACAATACCGCGAGGAATAATTCCCATTAATTTTTTCAAATAATTCGATGACCATTTGAATTCCATAAACAGTTCGGTGAGTACTTCGAACTCTTTTTCCGTTTTTTCACTCGCATAACCATGCTTTTTTGTAGCGTCAGTGACTCGTGCTAATTGTTGTTTGAGAGTAGTTACTTTTTCTTTAACTTCTTGATAATCTAAACCTTTAGCATCATCTTCACCACTATCATCAACTGCAACGGTACTATCATCGTCCTCAGCATCATCAATTTCTTCGTCGACAGCTGTAGGCAAAGCGATAATTAAATCTTCTGGTTCTGATAAATCAACAAAACCAGAAATTAAATCGACTAAGCGAATGGCATTTTCGTCAGTATTTTTTGGAACCGCATTAGCTGTTTCATTTTGCGAAACCAACTCAAATGATGCGATAAAATCACTCACAACAAGACAAGATCGTGATGCAGCTTGCACAATTTGACGTTGCCCTTCTTCGATACGTTTAGCGATTTTTAATTCATCCGCCCGTGTTAGTAGCTCTACTGAACCCATTTCACGCATATACATTCGAACAGGATCAGTCGTACGACCAAATTCATTATCTGAAGACGCTAATGCAGCAACTTCTTCAGCATCTTCGTCATCTGTAGTAACGGCAGCTGAATCGGTAATCAATGAATCTTCATCTGGTGCAACTTCATACACTTGGATTCCCATATCATTGATCATGCTAATAATATCTTCTATCTGCTCTGGATCAGCAATATCACTCGGTAAATGATCATTCACTTCAGCATAAGTCAAATAACCTTGTACTTTGCCCTTGGCGATCAATTGTTTTAGTTGCGATTGCTGTTGTTCTTCACTCATTTATTTACTCATGACAATGGCTAAAATGACTACTTATATGTTTGATTATACTTAAAATACATTTGATAACGCAAACTCAACTGAAATGTCAGCAATTCTCATTATGAAATCAAACAGCTTAAGGGATAGGAATTTCAAGACCCTTGATCATAAATTCCAGCATCTGTCGCCAACTGTCAAAGCAGATATATCGAGTTAATGCCCGAATATCATCAAAAAACGTCGGATGTGTTTCAACTCTGTGGATGTGAGTTAAACCACGGCTTTCTCATAAAAAACTAACTTGACGAAGCATGAAAACTAAAGAATTTGGTAT
>CAIRCR010000061.1 GCA_903877065.1 uncultured Pseudomonadota bacterium | reverse complement strand
TTTATAATATGTTTTTATATGGCACCCGAAATAAGAATCGAACTTATACTAACAGAGTCAAAGTCTGCTGTGCTACCACTACACCACTCGGGATCAAAACGCATTAAATTTTTAAAGAACTAATAGGCACGATGGCCAAAAACAAAACCCCTAGATTTTTTAGGTCTAGGGGTTTGTGTTTAAAAACTTGTTAGAATAATTCTAAACAAAAACCCCTATGGATCCAATAAAGCCGGCATTATCACTTGATGTGCGATAAGCGTCCTGCCATGTCTCAATGGACATTGGGCAAGATATCGGCGATAAATGTTGTTTATTATTTTTCATCATGTTTGTATTATACAGGTTTATTTAGGGAAAGTCAAGCTCTTTTTGTTGTTTTTTTACAACATTTTGGTACTCATAGTTAACTGTTTCATCGTTTTCACGGTAAACAATTGCACCATTCTTCAAATGAAACCTTTTTGCTAATTCTGTTTTTGGACTCAATGTTACGAACCTTTTTATGTGTTCATTGTTTTCTTTAATGTGTGAAACAGCATCAAATATCAATTTTCTTCCAGCACCAGGTGCATAAGACCAAATTGTATAAAATACTGCGGTATCTGCTTCGTTTGTTTGTTCAAATAGTTCCGACTCTTTTGTTGGAATAGAACTTTGATAACTTACGCAGGTAATAGCCTTCACGGAATCTGTTTCATCCCGATAGACAAAAATATCCTTGTTTTCACCAACACGATCCACATGTGGAATATTTGGTCGAACAGGATCTTCAGATAAAAGTTCAAAAAACTTATCAGTTAATGTTTTTATCAAATGTAGCATTTCACTTCAATTCACCTTTTATATTTGCTGAATTTTTCACATCCACAGTTGGGTCTATTTTTGATTCTTGCACAAAACGACCTTCATGGTTGAATATTGGTTCTAACATTGTCAATTTAACTGGTTTCCAAAATCTTGCGAAAATATTATTCAAAAGAATAAGTGCTAAACACAAAACAATTATGCCAACTGCAAACAATATTGTGGATGCTAAAAAATAAGCTGCATTATCAACATCCATATCTATCCTCCGATTGTAAAATTGATTTGTCGAATGGAATCCCAACGGAAACTACGCCATCCATCATTTTCAATATCAAAAACTGGCAAAACTTCATCATTTTTTGCTTTTTCAGTACCTTTTGGCATTTTATCACTTGGAATTTTTGATTCCAACAGAGTACATTTCATAATTCTTTCGGATCCATCTTTTTTTGTGAATGTAATGTCTACAACTTCACTCCGAAGAAGACCCAAAAGCCAATTTTTCTCTTTTTTCGTTTTAAATTCAAATTTTTCACTCATTTTTTTCTCATTTCGAAGATTTTTTCATACTAAGGTGGCTAGTTCCAAAGAAAGAACTAATAAGCACACTTGCGGACCACGTTTCCAATGTATATGGAATTGCTAAAATTGGAAATAATGTGTTTAATGACCATATAAACAAAAATGGCACAATAAACAACAAAATACCCACAACAAACAAGGCAAGAATCACCTTTAAACTACTATCAAACATAATACATCCTTTAAGTTAAGTCATTTTTAGCGACTGTTTGAACATTATAACACTTTCTTTAGTCTTAGCAAGGTAATTATTAAACCATTCACTAGACTTTGTTGTTTTTCTGAGAATACATCCGAAGAAATCTGTACCTACCAATCCACTCACATAAGTTTCAGGATCGGAAAACACAGCCTCAAACGATTCATCAAAAATTGGTATACCTTCATCATCAGGTTTAAAAAACGCAATATG
>CAIRCR010000060.1 GCA_903877065.1 uncultured Pseudomonadota bacterium | reverse complement strand
CGTTACTTGGCGGTGTTGGCGACGATACGTTAAATGGTGGAGCTGGTGAAAATGTTTTAGACGGAGGTAATGATGAAGATACCGTAATTTATGATGGTGAAGCCTCTGATTACCGCTTAAATGTTGCGGATAGCATTAGCGTAACAAATATAGGTACGGGCGAAACTGACGAACTTATTGACGTTGAATTTGTACAATTCACAGATAAAACCGTTCCTGTGATTGAACAAGTACAAGAATTATCACTTTCAATTTCAGATATTCAAATAAAAGAAGGCAATAAAAAAGGCGGAACGGTTGATGCAATTTTAACGTTAACCCTTGACCAAGTGCCTACAGATTCCGTTGATGTTGAAGTTAGCACCGAGGACGGCACAGCAATAAGCGGAGATGATTACACTGAATTTAATCAAACAATCACTTTCGCAGCGAACCAAAAAACACAAAAAGTAAAAATTAAAATAAATTCCGACACCATTGCCGAAGATAACGAAACGTTTGTTGTTACGTTAGCCAATCCATCTGACGGCGTGGAGCTAAAAGATGCCGAAGCAACCGTCACAATTCTAAACGACGATAAACCAACTTTGACTATTAGCGATGCCACCATTACCGAAGGATTGGCAGGTAAAGCAAATGCCGAGGTTATTGTCACATTATCTAGTCCATCATCAACACCCGTTACGGTGCATTACAAAACAGCTGACTCAACCGCCAAAAGCTCAACTGACTACAAATCCACAGAAGACAATTTAACCTTTGCCGTTGGTGAAACGAGCAAAAGCATTTTGATTCCAATCGTTGATGACAAACTCGTTGAATCAAGCGAATTTTTCCGTGTGGTGTTATCCAGTCCAAAAAATGCGTTGTTAGCTTCGGGCGGTTCGTCCGCAAAAGTTACCATTACCGACAACGACACCAAAACAACTGTTTCCAAAATCAACACCGTCAACGGCACAAAAGGTAACGATGCTCTCACGGGAACAACAGGCGACGATTTAATCATTGGGAAAGCAGGTAAGGATTATTTAGAAGGCGATACAGGTAACGATATTTTTGCTTTCAGTATGGGCGATTCGGGCGTAGGCAAAGCGGCGCGTGACGTGATTGCTGACTTTGAAATAGGCGATAAAATTGACTTGTCTGGCTTTGGTAAAAATACATTGTCATTCATTGGTTCAAACGCATTCACAGCTTCAAATCAGGTTCGTTTTAGCGTTGAAAATTCGCAAACGATTGTTGCTATCAATTTAGATGACAACCTGAAAACATCTGAGTCAGAGATTCAACTCACGGGGTCAATCGCGTTAACAGCACAGAACTTTGTGTTGTAAATCCCCTTGGCTCTATTTGGGTTTTAAGGTCTTTCTCAAAAGAGGGCTTTGGTGCATAAATACCAAAAATATGTCAACCTTTAGCAGGGCTACCTCCAGGGCTACCTCATTAAAAAAAATCTGTCAAAATAACGGAATTTACGGTTATTAAAAATGGAAATTGAAAGCGGATTTTTAGATGT
>CAIRCR010000059.1 GCA_903877065.1 uncultured Pseudomonadota bacterium | reverse complement strand
TGCAAGCAGCGGCGCACCTAATCGTAATAATTGCCGACGATTATTTAAACCTGTTAAAAAATCCGTCGTAGAGGCTTTTTCAAATGAAATCATTTTTTGGTAATGAATGGCGTTAGCGAGTGCAATTGAAATTTTCGAGGTGAAAACTTCGAGCAATTGTCGATCATGTATATCAATTACATCTTCACTACAAACTAGCACAATTGCCGCATTGCTTTCTTTGGTATCCAAATAAAACGCGCTGTAGATGTTATTAAATTGAGATTCTTTCGTTAAAATAGTCTTTTGGATCAATTCGGCAATTTCTTGATGTCCGCACGATTTGTCTAAATTGCATTTCACGCAACACGAAAACTCTTCAGTTGCCGCGATTATTTTCATATTTCCTGGTAATGATGGTGGGGTCAGTTCAACGTCATGGCTTTCTTCAACGCAAATAATTCCTTGTGGTTTGCAATCCAAAAATAAACTCAGTTGCGTCAAAATCCCCGATGCAAATTCGTTCATCGATTGAATTTTGAAAAGTGAATCTGAACTGTGCAGAATTTTTTCTAATCCAAAGCGCGTTTTATTGAGCGACATAATCGTTTCATATGAACGCAACGCTGAAATCACCGAGGTAAATAGTTTTTGTGAAGTCAGTTCGTTTTTTGCTTTGTAATCGTTAATATCAAATTCAACAATCACACGCTCTTCAGGGGCTTGCCCTGGTTGCCCCGTTCGCAAAATAATTCGCACGTCATGATTGTTTAATTCTTCGCGGATAGTCCGAACTAATTTCAGTCCAGCATCTTCAGTTTCCATCACCACGTCGAGCAAAATAACTGCGATATTTTTCTCGCGTATCAAAATGTCACGTGCTTGCACCGCAGAATACGCGTAAAGCAATTCGATTGAGCGATGTTTAAAAACAACTTTGCTCAAAATCAAACGCGAAACTGCATGAACATCGGCATCATCATCAACGATTAAAACACGCCATGGAATTTGGGAATTTTTATCGGATGGTACAGGAATTAACGCAGGAATTTTTAAATTAAGAGGTTTTTTTTGAGTCATGATTTTAATTATTTCGGGAAATTGATAATGAACGTCGTACCTTTACCCTCGACGCTGTGAACCTGCAATGTGCCTTTTAAGGTTTGATGCACGATGTTATAAACCAAATTCAATCCCAAACCGCTACCTCCATTGCCACGTTGGGTGGTAAAAAATGGGTCAAAAATTTTGCTTTGAATTTCGAGCGAAATGCCTTTGCCATCGTCGCTGAAGTTGAATTCAATCCTATTTTCTGGCAACTCTGAAACGGTCAAATTGATTGTGCCGAGTTGATGTTTTTCAAAACCATGGGAAAGTGAATTCATAATGAAATTAGTTACAATTTGTGAAATCACGCCTGGAAAACCCAAAATAATCAATTCGTTTGGGCAATTTAATTCAATGTGAATGCGTGTGTTTTTCAAGGCTGGACGCAAACTTAGCAATACTTCTTCTAAATAATACTTCAAATTAAATTCACGTTGATTGTCACTAGTTTGATCAACTGCAACTTGTTTGAAACTTTGAATCAAATCCGCTGCTCGGTGGCAATTGATAGTCATCAATTCGGTTGATTGCTTTGCGTTGTCAAAATACGCATCCAATTCGTCACCACCTAATTCTCCTTGTTGGTAAAGTGAAGTGACTTTACTGGTTTCTTCATTTAGAAATGATGCGGATGCGAGCGTAATACCAATGGGCGTGTTTATTTCATGAGCAACACCTGCAACTAAACTGCCTAATGCCGCCATTTTTTCAGCCTGCACTAAACTTTTTTGCGCTTCTTGTAGTAATGTCAGCGATTGCTCCGCTTCGTTTTTTGCAATCAAAAGCTGCTGCGTGCGTTTTTCGACTTGATGTTCAAGTTGAGCGCGATGCGCGTTTAATTCATCAAAGGCTTGTTTTAATCGCTCAGTCATTAAATTAAACGCATTGGCAAGTGCAGCAATTTCGCTATCACCCGACACCACCGCAGAAATTGTATAATTACCGTTGATAATTTCATGTGTTACGGTGCAAAGTTTATCAATCGGGCGAACGATATTTTTACCGACCATCAGCGCAATTATTAGTGCGAAAATAATCAACCCAATCGTTATCCAAACCACTCGCCAGCGTAGAATATCGAGCGATGCAAAGGCTTCGGCTTGATCTAAATGTGCCATAATGCAGCCTCCACCTACTTCTGGCACGAAACGAAAACTATGAATAATTTCAACATTTCGCCTGTCAATATCGAGCATTTCGGCATTGCCCATCATTAGACAATGTTGCATTGCATGATCATTTTTCGCTTCACCTAAATGCGCGGCATGTTGCTCAAGCGTTTCCTTTGAATGGTCTTGAGATTCTAGTAAATGCGGATAAGTAATAAAAAATCCCTGCGAATCCATAATAAACACGTCGCCAGATTCACCTAAACTTGGGTCGCTGATAAAAATTTGCTGAATCGCAAAAATTGGAAACGTGACTGTTAAACTCTCACCTTGCTCGTTTTCTTTGGCGATGTAATAAAGTCGTTGTACACTTTTTTCAGGCGCACTAAACCCTACCAATTGCCCCATTTTTAATGGCGTAATTTCAGGGGAAAACGTATCACCGACGTGAATGCTTAAGCCTTTTTTATTGGTAAGTGTCGCGCTGATGGCTTGCTCACTATTGATAAAAAGTTGTAGAGTTTGTTTTAAACAATCATTGATTTTTGTTTTTTCATTTCCTAAACATTGTTGCGACAAATGCTGCAAAAAATGCTCAACACGGTCGTTGGTGTTTTTTAGC
>CAIRCR010000058.1 GCA_903877065.1 uncultured Pseudomonadota bacterium | reverse complement strand
ATGTTAGCGGGCGTGGGTTTGGGTTATTTTGTACCAGAAAGTAGCGTATTTTTTGATTCACTCTCAAGCGGCACAACCAATATTCCACTCGCTATTGGCTTAATATTGATGATGTACCCACCGTTAGCGAAAGTGGATTACAGTAAAATTCACACTGTTTTTTCAAATCTAAAATTACTCAGCGCGACACTCTTTCTCATTTGGATTATCGCTCCACTGTTGATGTTTTCATTGGCGTTACTTTTTTTCCATGATCAACCCGAATACATGACGGGGTTGATTCTAATTGGCATTGCACCGTGTATTGCCATGGTCATTGTGTGGAGTGAGCTTGCCGGTGGTAGCAGAGAATATACAGCGGGACTCGTCGCCATTAACAGCGTTTTGCAAATGTTGCTCTATAGCGTCTATGCGTATTTTTTCATTACATGGCTCCCGCCTTTTTTAGGATTGGCCAGTTTTGATATTACGATCACCATCGCGCAAGTCGCACAAAGCGTTCTCATTTATTTGGGCATTCCGTTTTTTGCCGGGATAGTCAGCCGCTTTGGACTTATCAAACTCAAAGGTGAAACATGGTATGAAACCGTTTATATTCCACGCATTTCACCTATCACATTAATTGCATTACTCTGCACGATTGTGTTGATGTTTAGCATAAAAGGCGCGTTAATTGTTAATTTACCTCTAGATGTTCTTCACATCGCCGCGCCACTAGTGATTTATTTTATTATTATGTTTTTAGGTAGTTTTTTTGTTGCGCGTTACTTTGAACGTGATTACAGTAAAATTATCGCTGTTGCGTTTACCGCAACTGGCAATAATTTTGAACTTGCTATCGCAGTAGCAATTGGTGTCTTTGGTATCAATAGCAGCCAAGCCTTCGCGGGCGTTATTGGCCCTCTTGTGGAAGTGCCCGTTTTGGTGTCACTCGTTAACGTAGCCTTTGGCCTAAAGCAATATTATCAACTTAGTGATTCATGAAAGAACACCTTTTATTTTTAACTGGCTCACTTGCAGAAAAACAGCTGCGGAGTATTTTGGAAAAAATGCAGCCGGAATTTACTTATACGGTGCATCAACTTGGTTTAAAAGTCGCCGCATTGATGACAACAGATATGATTGCTCGACGCTTACATGAGACGTTTGATGCAACCAAAATTATTCTACCGGGAAGATGCCGTGGTGACGTAGAAGCCCTATCTGAAAAACTAGGGATTCCCGTTGTACGTGGCACGGATGAAGTCAAAGATTTACCTACTTTTTTTGGCAAAAAAGTTCAAGTTGCCGATTTAACACGCTATAGCGTCAAAATATTTGCAGAAATTACCGATGCACCAAATTTATCCATCGAAGAAATTCTCAATCGCGCGAGCTATTATCGACATAATGGCGCTGATGTGATTGATTTGGGGTGCTTGCCCAGTACACCATTTCCACCTGTAGAAGAAGCTATCTTTGCATTAAAAGAAGCGAATTTTTTGGTCAGTTTAGATTCACTTGAATCTGACGATTT
>CAIRCR010000057.1 GCA_903877065.1 uncultured Pseudomonadota bacterium | reverse complement strand
CGGCCAAAAAATCAAGGCTAACTGATAGCTTAAAGTATTAATATTAACGATTTATGACGAGATAAATTTTAGGCAAAAAAAAGAGAGCAATGACGCTCTCTTTTTTGTTTAGAATCGGTTTTAAGCGATGCTTAGAAACCTAAACCTAAATAACCACCCGCTGTTAAGCCGTCACTGTTTACACCGTCAACAGTGTCAAATGAATGGTGGTAACGTACATCAGCACCTGCGTAGATGTCTTTCCAGATTTTGTAATCCGCACCCGCACCAAACATCATGCCTGGGTTAAGTACAGTAATCGCATCAGATGGTGGGCTGATAACAGTGATTTCCATACCTGCTGGAATTAACCAAGGACGGAAGTTGCTACCTTTGAAAAATTTGATTTTTGGTGAAGCCGCTAATGTTAATGCGTTAACCGTTGCTGATTCACTGTTAATACCACCACCGTTAAGTGCTGTAGAAGCATCTGGTATTAATGTTGTCACGCTAGCAGTAAGACCATTTGGTTTTCTTTCACCTAATTGTTTGTAGTCGAACATTAATTCGCCTAATACTTCAGTATTGTTCATCATGCCAAACAAGTTGTCATTGATGTTGAAGTCAAAGCCTGCGCCAACATACCAAGCATCTTGGTCGCCAATCGCACCATTTAAAAGACCGCCTGTACCGCTCGCATTAGTTGGATCTACAGTACCACCGCGTGATTCGTTGTTACGTCCATAACCGCCACGGAAAAATACCATGTTGTCTTTAGATTTGCCGTGGTGATCTTCGTGTTTTACGGTGTTCATCCAATGATCTAATTCTTGAACTTTTGCTGTATCAGGATCCACTGCGTGATGATTTGCAGCCGCTTTTAATCCACGAATTTCAGATTGCATTGCTTGAAGTTGTGCTTCTAATGCGTCAACTTTTGCATTGCTTGAATTTGAGTGTGAAAAAGATGAAGTGTGTGTTTCAACTGTTTCAACATGTCCTGCATGTCCATGACCATGAACTGCGTGTTCTGCATGTTCTTCGTGTACTGCATGTTCCGCATGTGCTGCATTATGGTGATGGTGGTGGTGTACTTCGTGTTCGTTTGCAGAAGCGTTGAATGCGAATAAAGTTGCAGCAACACCTAAAGCTATTTTTGTTTTTGTAAACATCATTTGGTTTGATCCTCGATTTAAAGCGTTGGGGGTGGAAAATAAATTTGTTTTTATACAACAAAATTCATTTGTCATTTGCAATAATACCAGCAAAGTCTATTTGATACAAGTTTTAACCCGATTTTTTTATGGCTAAAAAAGTGTTATAAATCAATAATTAACTTGATTCAGTGAAAAATATTTTTAAGATGTCAATAAATTACAACATTTTTTAAAGTTTATCTTGGATGCGACAATTGTTTTTTTTATTCAGCAAAAACATCCGCGCCAGCAGGGGCTTTGAATTCGAATAGCTCGGGTTTAATGGGTTGATTGAGTTTTAAGTTGGAAAAGTAAATTCGTGTTAATTGACCAAAGTTGTCATTAAGTTGCATACCGCTTAAATTCCCTTTTTCAAGGCCAATGAGCACGTATTTAAATGTGCTGTCTTGGCTTTTAGGAATCAATTTAATCCAGTGCATATCGCCATCGGTACCTTGTTGCTCAATGGTGTAATTATCTTCAAGTGGAACATCACCACTAAGAAGGAGTGCAGGGGTTGATCCCACCGATTCATCGAGTTTTTTAACGGTCACTTGTTCTAAATCAGTGTCGTAAAACCATACTTTTCCGCTAGTTGAGATAATTTGTTGAAAAAAAGGTTTAGTATAATCCCAACGAAATTTCCCTGGACGTTGCAGATAGAATTGTCCGTAACTCGTTTGCAATGGATCGCCTGCTTCATTAATTAATACTTGCTTGAAATTAGCCGTAATCGATTTAGAGGCGCTTAAAAAGGCTTTTAACTGCTTTACAGGAATCT
>CAIRCR010000056.1 GCA_903877065.1 uncultured Pseudomonadota bacterium | reverse complement strand
TGCAAGGGGTATATCCGTGAAAAATGAATTTAATTTTGTGGAAGTAGTTGAAAGGGCTAAAAAAGCCTTACAAATCAAAGCAGATTATGAATTGGCAGAACGCCTAAATATGAAAGCAACGTCATTTAACAGCCGAAAAAAAGCGAACTCGTTGCCGTATGAAGAACTTTTATTATTGGCAAATTCAGAAAACCTGAATATGGACTGGCTCTTAACAGGCGAAGGGACGATGTTGAAGGGGGGCGGGGCGAATTAAGGACTGAGCGAGGAAAAACAAGAATGGTTAAGAATGTTGGATATGCTCGATGATGATGCAAAAAAAGCTGCATTTGCAACTACGAAAACACTCGCTAAAAATTGTGAAATGGCGCGGGAGTTTGCCCAGTTTCGACAAGAAGTAAGTCAGCAGAGAATGGCGGCTTGATGAAATTATTGACGATGGCGGGTTTTTTGCTTATTTTTGCTAAACAACAAAATGGATAAATCGATGAAACCCGCTCAATTTAAAATCGTCTACGATGGCAGTGCATTAACTAACAATGAAATGAGTGTTAATGACCTTGCGCCTGCATTACTTGCGATTGGTGACTTAATGGAAACCGTCGGCAATACACTTTATGGCGATAAATTCAAAATCGGCGTTAGCGTTAAAGGCTCGTTTAAAACGGGTTGCTTTGGCGTTGAAATGGTTGCTAGTACCCAAAACATTATTTTAGATGCGATTGATTTGTTTAATCATGGTAATACGACGGCTGTTTTAAATGCGGCTAGTTTGATTGGATTAGTCGGTGGCGGATCAAGTACGCTGATTGGTTTTTTACGTTGGTTGAAGAATCGAAAAATCACTAAAAAAGAAGTTATCGACAATGGAGTTGTACGGGTGTTTGTTGATGAAGACCATTACGACATTGAGCAAGTGGCTTTAGGATTATTACAAAATTATAAAATCCGAAAAGCCTTGGACGACTTGATTAACAAGCCGCTTTCTACTGACGGCATTGATTCGTTTGCCATCATGAATTTAGATGCACCAGAAACGCCAGTAGTTTTTATTGAGCGCGACGAAAGCGTTTATTTTTCAGCACCGACACCAAGCGATGAAGAAATTAACAACCAAATAACGATTGTCAGCTTGCAAATTGTCAGTGCATCATTTGCCGAGGGTAATAAGTGGCGATTTTATGACGGTTCACAAAACTTTTTTGCCGAAATACTTGATGAAGCATTTTTAATTCGCGTGCAAAACAGCGAAGAAGCTTTTGCAAAAAACGACATTCTGAAAGTAAAAATACAGGTCAAGCAATGGCTGACAAATAAAGGCATGAAAACGGAGTATTTTATTGTCGAAATCATTGAGCATCGGTCAGTACATCAACAACTTTTGCTTGCCTAAAAAAGTCCTTTAAAACAAAACCTAAAAAGCCACGTTTCGAGCGAAAATCCCGCTAAATTCGTGGCTTTCTTGTATTTAATGCAAAAGCAGATAAAATTCCGCGCCCGTGATTTTAGGTGCTTATTTTATGGACTTCCTGTCAGAGCTGCGCGAGCTATTGGAAAGTGAGTTAAAACACAACGCTATCGACCTACAAACTGCTGAAAAAATCAGCGATACCATTACGATTAAAATCCGACAAACCGACAGCGGTCAGCCCGTTTAT
>CAIRCR010000055.1 GCA_903877065.1 uncultured Pseudomonadota bacterium | reverse complement strand
TCACCCACCAATTCCATTGTGATGACCTCGCTATCACTGAGTTTCGGGGCAAATCCTCGTTTTCTGAGGGGGGGGGTTCACTACCTCATGTAACGCTTCGTCTACACAGCAATAAACGTAAATGATAAAATCTTCGACTGGCATGGCTCTACTCCTGAATTGAATTGCTTTGACAAAAACAACTCTACAGGAAATCAGGTCATGCTTTCAATTCAGTAAAAAGTCGAACATCGCGTGTAACTTCTAATTTATTACAAAGTGGCTATGATATTCTCAATCACCCTAATTGTTTATAAACTCTATGGTTTGCAACCAATTTTGTGGCTTCAAATACGTTTCGTACAATTCCGCTTCGGGGGTTCCCGCTTCGGGTTGCCAGTTATATTTCCAATTCACAACTGGTGGCAGCGACATCAAAATTGATTCTGTCCGACCACCCGATTGCAAGCCAAACAACGTACCGCGATCGTAAACCAAATTAAATTCCACATATCGTCCACGACGATACAATTGAAAATTGCGCTCGCGTTCACCGTAAGGTGTGTTTTTATGTTTTTGCACAATCGGCAAATAGGCTTGAATGTAAGCGTTGCCAACACTTTGCATAAAGGCAAAACAGTGTTCAAAACCACCTTCGTTCAAATCATCAAAAAACAAACCACCCACGCCGCGTGTTTCACCACGATGCGTTAAAAAGAAATATTCGTCACACCATTTTTTATATTTTGAATAAACGTCCATTCCGAAAGGTTCACAAGCCGCCCGTGCTGTTTCGTGCCAATGCACAACGTCTTCTTTGAATGGATAAAACGGCGTCAAATCAAAACCACCACCAAACCACCAAATGGTTGGTTCACCTTCTTTTTTGGCAATAAATATACGAACGTTGGCGTGAGAGGTCGGCACATAAGGATTTTTGGGATGAATAACAAGCGAAACACCCATTGCTTCAAATTGACGATTGGCGAGTTCTGGACGACTTGCTGTTGCTGATGCGGGTAAATTAAAACCCGAAACGTGCGAAAAATTCACGCCGCCTTGTTCAAAAATATCACCGTTTAAAACTCGTGTTTGACCGCCTCCACCTTCACGACGACTCCATTTGTCTTCAATAAAACGTGCATGGAGTTCTTCACTTTCCAACGCGGTGCAAATGCTGTTTTGTAAACCGAGTAAATAATTTTTAACTTGATTGATTTGTTCTTGATTCATTATGAGGTCTCTAAAATGGCGGGGTTCGGGTGGAAATTATCTTGTATCAACAAAATAACGCTTTTATTTTACGGCATTAGTTCTAAAATTTAGCTATTTGTTAATGGATGTTTGGTTCGCCTGTGTGCAAAATATCAGGTTCATTGTTGAAGAATTGAACAAACATTTTGTGGTACCAATGAAGACAAATCGTAAAGTAGCATTATCCAAAGAAGATAAACAACAAGGCAAATATCAAAGAGTCGATTCGCTACAATTGGAAGAAAATAAAACCTATCAAATTTGGCTCGAAGGCATTGATTTCCCAATGCTACTGTCAAACAAGTCTTCAAAAACGAGGACGGTTCAACAGGTATTCTCCATCTAATTACCAGCGATAATGACCTGAGTTATGAGCGTATCACTTCTCTCTACCAAAAACGGTGGACTGTTGAGTGCTATCACAAATCTTTGAAACAAAATGCGTCTTTAGAAAAATCACCCATTAAAAATCGAACGACTCAAACCAACCATTTCTTTGCTTCTCTTTATGCCTATATCAAACTTGAAACGCTGAAAATAAAAAACCAGTTAAACCATTTTGCTCTCAAAAATAAACTTTACATTAAAGCTGTGCAAAGTGCCTTCCGTGAAAAAACTATGAGGCATTAGCCTTGATTTGGAGCAGGTTTTTTAATGAGGTAGCCCTGATCCTGATGTGCAATATGCTTGCAAAATGAGAGGAGTCCATATATGAGTTAGTTTCTTAACCATAAATTTTAGGCTATAAAAAAGCCCTGTGAGCGAGCAACTCCAAAGGGCTTTCAAATCACATTGCCAAGCAAAATAATGGAATTCAGAAATGGATAATATCACCCAATTTTCCAGAGAAATTTTGCCGCAAAACCCCACTAAATTTTCATCTGCATGGGTTTTGTAAGGACTACCAATTTTTGAATGGTGGTAACAATTTACTTAATTTTTAATAATTCCACATCAAAAATTAACGCTGCATTGGCTTGAATGTCACGACCCGCACCCCGTTCGCCATAAGCTAAATTCGACGGAATATAAAAACGATATTTCGCACCTTCAGTCATAAGTTGCAAGCCTTCTGTCCAACCTGCAATCACACGATTTAATGGAAAACTCGTTGGCTCACCTCGTTTGTAAGAACTGTCAAATTCTTTGCCATCTAACGTTGTTCCAGCGTAATGCACTGTTACTGTATCTGTTGCCTCAGGATTTTTTGCGCCTGTGCCTTTAGTTAAAACTTCATATTGCAAACCACTTGCAGTCGTGACGATATTTGCTTTTTTAGCGTTTTCAGCCAAAAAGATTACGCCAGCAGTTTTATTTTCTTCCGCTGTTGTTGCTTGTACAGACGATGCCATTGTTAATCCTAAAAAAATAATTTTAAAAAAAGAAAACAGTTTATTCACAGAAAAATCCTTGGGTTAATAAAAGTGCGATGGCAAAGAATACTTGATTTAGATGTTTTCTCAAAAAAATTGCCGTTCAAAACTAGGTAGAGCTTCATTTTTGGCTGGTACTTGAACGATATAATTCTGGTAAATTATTGTTATTTAATCATAAAAACTTTAGCCTGATTTTAGATAAGTTTTTTCTATAACGAAAATGCAATAGTTCGGACAGTTTTTAAAAGGTAAAAACAAAATCTAAAAATCAGCGAAAATG
>CAIRCR010000054.1 GCA_903877065.1 uncultured Pseudomonadota bacterium | reverse complement strand
GATCAACAGTCCCACATTGTTTTAAAAATTTGGTGGTATAACCAAATTTGTTTAGGAAATTTCTAAGCGTTCTTAAAGGTCGTTCAATTTCTTTCTTCGCGTAGTTGGTAAATTTGTTCGCTACCAATTCATCAGAATGTTTAATCAAAATTTCACAGGCTTGACGAGCCAGTTCCTTATCGATGATTTTGTCACCTAAAAATTCAATCACTTCTTTGGCAATTGTTGCTAATCCTGAATTGCTGACAAATTTGCCGTTTTCCTGCCAATTTAAGCGATCTTTTTCAATTAAGGTGTATTCGTTTGCGTTTAGTGATTCATGCCGTAAAACAACCTTAAATGCCCCTTTTAAGTAGTGTCTAACATCATCGTCTAGGATTTCACTTATCCCCGCCATTTGCGTAGTTTTATAACGATGTAGTGAATTGGTTTCGTCTTGTGTTGTTTCACTGGCTTTGCTTAGAACATCGGCTTGTGCGTTATTGAGAGCTTCTGAATTTAAAATAACCTGAACACGATGTTCTAAAGTACGTTTATTCAGTCCTTTTTGTAAAACATCGTCTTCGGTATTATCCCTCGATGGATCATAGGATTTAACGCTGTAACCATTTTTCAGTGCATGGTTAAAGAAACTTTCACGGAAATGATTCAAATCTTCATTAAATTGTTGCTGCAATTTCAGTTGTAAAATTTCAATGTCATCAAGTTCAATTTCAACGGTATTACGGTTCGTAAATTTCAAACGTTCCCGTTGTTTCAAACTACCTTTGATTAATTGGTTAAGATCTGTCGTAAGTTCTTTATTTGTATTTTTAGCAAAACTGCAATAAATGACCTTTGCCGTTCTGTCTCTGGCTATCATTTGCAGATTTTCATTAGATTGCAGAACCTTTCCCATCATCATGTAATGACGGTCAAAATAAGCCTCAACAATGGATACACCACTGGTAATACATGGGGTATAAATCAAAATTTTATACTTTTTGATTTCTTCATTCGGATTTAAGTAGAACGCTTTAACACGAGGATCTTTTTTATTTTCACTGGTAATATCTAAAATTTCATCAGCTTTAATTCCTCTTTCTGTCCAATACTTAACACAACGTTCTGCCTCTTTAATCGAAGTTACAGCAACCATCGAATTTAAACCATCTAAGTAATTTTGAACGCACTCTTTGCGGATAGCGTTATGGTTTCGACGTTCAATAATTTGCTTATTGTGAGGTTCAAAGTGCCGATGAATCCGATAAATCGTTTTGTTGGTGTGTTCAAGTAAAAATTCCAAACAGAAATCATTGAAATCAGCATCAAGGCACATTGAAAATTCTGAATTATTCAAAATTGCTATGAACTCGGCTAGAATTTCTTTTTTATTATCAATGGTTTTAGCCATCAATACGGTTTCTAAAGTTTGTCTAAATTCATCCATAATTGAATTTTTGAATCGTTTAGAGACTTCGAGTTTTTGAATAGAATTGACACAGACAGCTAGATTTTTAAAGTAATCTTGTGGGGTAACATCTTGGTAATGTGTCAGATTTAAGGTTTTACTTAATCCATGAATCAGTGATACACGGTGAGCAATAGCCGAAAATGAATCGTAATTTAGTTGCTTTACTATTTCTGAAGCAAGTTGTGTTTTACCCGATGCCATAGGGTTTGCATCAACAACAATGGCATTTTTATCCTGTTCTGAAAGTGTTATCAGAAAGGAGACAATTTGCTCTTGATTTAAACTTTCTAGGTGGCAATCAATGATTCGATTGTTTGAAAAATGGGGGGTTAGGTAATTTTCAGTGTTCTGAAAAGAAAAATCCTGTGATAAGATAGAGATCGAACGATTCATAACGCTTCTTCTCCTT
>CAIRCR010000053.1 GCA_903877065.1 uncultured Pseudomonadota bacterium | reverse complement strand
CTGGGACGAGTTGCTGAATCACTTGGCATGTTTTCAGCCAATGGTGCCCAACATTCAATGGCAACAGGCAATCCCAATTCGGCGATTGCTAACGTTGCAGCGCACACAGCTGCTGCGCCACTCATATCTGATTTCATAGCTTCCATGCCTAAACCAGGTTTTAGATTTAAACCACCGGTATCAAAAGTAATCCCTTTTCCAATAAATGCGTAGCGCTTGGTATTTCTAGCCTTTGGCGTGTATTCGATGTACAAATTAAACGGTTAAATAACCGAGGAAAATCAAAATGAGTTTTACAGATTATAAAGTTGCTGATATGTCATTGGCAGAATGGGGACGCAAAGAAATCAACATTGCGGAAACCGAAATGCCAGGTTTGATGGCATTGCGTGCAGAATACGGCGCGTCACAACCATTAAAAGACGCTCGAATTGCGGGTTGTTTACACATGACAATTCAAACCGCAGTTTTGATTGAAACCTTAACTGCTTTAGGCGCGACAGTTCGTTGGTCGTCTTGCAACATTTTTTCAACGCAAGATCACGCGGCGGCAGCAATGGCTGCGGCTGGCATTCCCGTTTTTGCGTGGAAAGGCGAAACCGAAGCCGAAGCAGAGTGGTGTATCGAGCAAACCATCATAGGCACAAACGGTTGGAAACCAAACATGATTTTGGACGATGGCGGTGATTTAACCATCATGATGCACACCAAATTTCCCGAATTGATGGCAGGCGTTAAAGGCTTGTCTGAAGAAACAACAACTGGCGTGTTGCGTTTGTACGAAATGGTGAAAAATGGCACGTTGAAAGTTCCCGCGTTTAACGTCAATGATTCAGTAACAAAATCAAAATTCGACAATTTATACGGTTGCCGTGAATCGCTCGTTGATGGGATTAAACGCGCCACTGACGTTATGATTGCTGGAAAAATTGCGGTAGTTTGTGGTTACGGCGACGTGGGTAAAGGTTGCGCTCAATCACTACGCGGTTTGGGTGCAACGGTTTGGATTACTGAAATTGATCCTATTTGCGCGTTGCAAGCGGCAATGGAAGGTTATCGCGTTGTCACGATGGAAGATGCCGCGCCACTTGCAAACATTTTTGTCACCGCAACGGGCAATTTCAACATCATTCGCCACGAACACATGAAAGCCATGCGTGATCAAGCAATTGTCTGCAATATCGGGCATTTTGACGCGGAAATTGATATTGCTTCATTGCGTCAATACACTTGGGAAAATATCAAACCACAAGTTGATCACGTTATTTTTCCCGACGGCAAACGCTTAATTATTTTGGCAGAAGGGCGTTTGGTGAATTTAGGTTGTGGCACAGGGCATCCAAGTTTCGTGATGTCTAACTCTTTTTGTAATCAGGTGTTAGCGCAAATGGAATTATGGGAAAACGCGTCGAGTTATGAAAACAAAGTCTACATTTTGCCGAAAAAATTAGACGAAAAAGTAGCGCGTTCACATTTGGCGCAATTGGGTGTGAAGTTAACCGAATTAACCGCCGAGCAAGCCGCTTACATTAGCGTTCCTGTCGATGGACCTTATAAAGCCGATCATTACCGTTATTAAGTTTTAAAAATAGTTCCCACGCCTTTCGAGGTGTGGGAATGCCGTTATCCCCTCCCCTGCTCGCCTTTCTTTTTACAATTTCAAAATTGTACTTTTTATGACTTCATTCTCAGCTCTGCGACACAAAAATTTTTCGCTGTTCGTTACCGCCCGTTTTTTAGCAACAATTGCCGTACAGATTCAAAGCGTTGCGGTGGGTTGGCAAATTTATCAGCACACGGGCGATCCGCTTGATTTAGGGCTGATTGGTTTGGCGCAATTTCTTCCCTTTGCCGCTTTGATTTTGATTGCGGGGCATTTCGCCGATCAATGGAATCGTCGATGGATTGTGTTGACGTGTTTTTTCGTTGAATTACTTTGTGGATTGTTGCTGTTACTTTTTGCGCGAGAAGGTTTAACTTCTGTGTTGCCTGTTTTTGCTGTGATGGCACTTTATGGCGCGGCGCGAGCGTTTATGATGCCCGCAAGTCAGGCGATTTTGGTCAATTTAGTGCCGCTTGAAAGTTTAGCTAACGCGGTCGCGTTAAATTCCTCGTTATTTCACATTGCCGTGATTGCCGCGCCACCATTGGGCGGGGCGTTATATTTATTCGGCACGCAAACCGTTTATAGCGTCGTCACCGTTTTATTGTCGTTGGCAGTGTTGTTGATGTTGCCAATTCGTATCAATTCCACCGCAAATAAACGTAAATCCATTTCGTGGCACGGCGTTTTAGAAGGACTGCGTTTTGTACGTTCACGTCCGATTATTTTAGGTGCGTTGTCGTTAGATTTATTGGCAGTTTTATTCGGTGGCGCGACGGCGTTATTACCCGCTTATGCCAGTGACGTTCTGCACGTTGATTCTGTCGGTTTAGGCTTGTTACGCGGCGCACCCGCATTGGGCGCGGCAATGACTGCCATTACGTTAAGTTTCTTTCCGATTACTCGCCGCGTTGGCGCGTGGATGTTTGCGGGTGTTTTCATTTTTGGCGGTGCAACGATTTTGTTTGGCGTGTCCGAAGATTTTTATATTTCGCTTGCGGCTCTTTTTTTAATCGGTATGGGTGACATGATTAGCGTCTACATTCGACACATTTTGGTTCAATTAGAAACACCCGACGACATTCGTGGACGGGTGAGCGCGGTAAATTCAGTCTTTATTGGCGCGTCGAATGAATTAGGCGAATTTGAATCAGGCATTAGCGCGGCATTTTTAGGCATCGTACCTGCCGTTATTTTGGGTGGTTGTTTGACGGTTGGCGTGACGCTGGTTTGTATGTTCACATTCCCAGTGTTACGCAAAATGAACCATTTTCCCGAAATGATTAAACCTGAGGAAGCAACGTTGCCGTAGCGGCAACCGCTAAAGTTAATGCCGTAATAAAATGATTAAATTGAATGTTGATGTCGTTTGCCTTTTTAGAATGTATCGCTTTTTCAAATGACACTGCCGAAATTTCTAATTCTTTCGCCGCCAATGTTGCGGCAATGCCTTTAATCGAATGCGCCAAAAAAAGAGCTTGTGAAAACGCTTTTGTGTTAATGAAATGAGTTAAATCCTCTACGGCGTTGGCGTAAATATTGTGAAATTTCAACAGCGATTGATGCAAAAGTATTTCGTTGTTGTTGCAAAGCACAGCCGCCTTTGCCAAATCAAACGGAGGTAATTTTTCTGGCAACAACTGGGGCATCTCCTGCACGTTTAACCACTTATCTAACACCGCCACTAATTTATGACTTTCAATCGGTGTGATTAAATGTGCATTCATGCCCGCCGCTAAACTTTTCTCTTTATCACCACTCATCGCAAGCGCAGTCATCGCAATAATCGGTATATCTTTATTCACAGCTCGAATCTGTTTTGTCGCCTCTAAACCATCCATAATCGGCATTTGAATATCCATCAAAATCAAATCAAAATGTTCTGTCAACGCTTTCGTCACACCTTCTTTGCCGTTATTTGCGGTTTGAACTTTCAAGCCCATCGACGTGAGTATTTCCGTTCCAACCATT
>CAIRCR010000052.1 GCA_903877065.1 uncultured Pseudomonadota bacterium | reverse complement strand
TGTTCATCAAAACCACCCGCTGCATTAAATTTTTCACGTTTTATCATTAAGCAAGCCGCTGTCACAGCAGTGTAATTTGTCACTAATTCTAGGTGACTAAAATACCCGTGAGCCTGTCGTGGAAAATTCTTCATAGCGTGACCAGCAATACCGCCAATGCCTGTAACTACCCCGGCGTGTTGCACCGTGTCATCAGGGTAAAGCAATTTCACGCCGACCGCGCCAACTTCTTCTAATTGTGCATAACCGAGCATTCCCTCAAGCCAATCCGGGGTAATGACTTCGGTATCGTTATTTAAGAAAAGTAAATAATCCTCCGATGTTTTTTCTACGGCAAAATTATTGATACTTGAAAAATTGAAGGGTCGTTCATCGCGTATGACATGAAAGCGCGTTGGTTCTTGTTCTTTCCAGTACTCAATCAACGTAAAAAAATCACTTTCATACGAATTATTATCAATAACGGTAATATTGAAATGTGGGTACGTCGTTTTTTCAAAAATGGATGCCAAACACATTTCTAATATATCTGCACCATTGAAACTGGGGATAATAATATCGATTGTGGGCTGATTCATAACTTGGGGTTTAACCCAAAAAGCTGTTTGTGTTTTTCTTATGCTATCAATGGACACAGGAATTTGACGACGTTTCAGCGCATCATTTACTGCTTTGTAACCCGCATCAACTGAATAATGTTTAACTTCCCCTCCTAAATCACTAGCCGTTGATTCAGCATGACTTCGCCAGTGATATAGCACCTTGGATATATGATGGATCTGCTGTGTTTTTTCACTGCAACGCAGCATCAAATCGAAATCTTGTGAGCCTTCAAACCCAACACGAAAACCACCCAAAGACTTCACCAATGATTGACGATAGACCGTCAAATGGCAGGTGTACATTCTTGACCATAGCGAATGCGGCGACCAATCGGGCTTGTAATAAGGATTTGATAATATGCCCCATTCATCGACTTTATCTTCATCTGAATAGAGGATATCGAGTTTATCGTTATGATTGAGCGCCAACGCCATTTCATAAAGCGCATCAGGCGTGAGCAAATCATCATGATCGAGTAAGGCAAAAAATTCACCTTTCGCCAGTTGAATGCAATCATTCGTAGTTAGGCAAATATGCCCATTTTTTTTGCGAAGTCTATAAACAATACGCGAATCATCCAAGGCATAACGCTCGAGTAATTGATGAATTTCTTTTCCATAGCGCTTAGAGGCATCATCCACTAAACATAATTGCCAATTAACGTAAGTTTGCGCAATGACCGATTGAATCATTTCCTCAAGAAAACGTGGTAGTACCTGATAAATAGGTACTAAAATGCTCATTAACGGTTTATAGGAAAGATTTTCCGCTAACACTTTTTGGCCTTGAACATAAGCGAATTCGGCTTTTTTGCCTTTAACGTGATGAAAGCTCCCGTTCGAGTCAAATACACTATTCCGGTTGAACGGTTCTAAATACAAACGTTGATGCTGTGCAAACTCGTTATAAGCTTGCAGTGAATAGGATTGCCGCCCTTCTTTTGAACCATGACTAATAAAGTGTGCCAGTGGATCGAGTAATTGCATCGTCACAATAGAGAGCAAATCGTTATTTTGCGCTAAGTAATAGGCGCGATCAAAATACGGTGTTGAAGAAAAACCAGTTAAACAAAAAACCACACCACCTTGTTTTAATTGCTGCAAGTAAAAACTTAACGGTTCTTGCGTTGGTAGCAAATGTTGTGTTTCGCGCACATAATCGTTATAGAAATAATCACTCGGCTGCACATTCTGTTGATCGAAATGGGTTAAATAATGCAAAAGTGGGTGCGCGTCGGCGTTATCTTCTAAATAACGTTGACGATATCCATCACAATCAAAATAGGGATTAGGATTTGGGATGCTGTCAAAGTAATCACTGGAATAGCGGAAGAAATCAATCAAAACGTGTTGAACGTTTATAAATTGTTCTTGATGCTGCGCCTGCTGTGTGTGCCATGAAGCACTCAACAAAATATGAGGCGAAACCGATTCGCTTTCTGGATGCGCAAGAAAATCACTCAAGCATGAAATGGAATCAAATGGCGTTTGATTTGAACCTATTTCGTTGGCTAAATAATCCATATCAAGTAACGGAAATTGCTTATCGAATTTAATAACTTTTGACCAAATCGACAACCCTTGAAGCGTCTGCTGCGCCTTTTTATATTTTGATTCATCCGTTTTATTGGATTGACTGAGTAATTGTGTTAATTGAACATTTAACCAAATACATTCAACCGCTAACCAATCGGGCAGCGGCGCTAGTCGTTTTGCTTTATCAAGACCAGCAAGCACCCTTAACGGCATTTCCCAATCATGGATATTTTCCGCATGATAAAACGCATTCGGCAGCGCTTGACGTACTAATTGAAAACTCTCCTCACCACATTCATCAAGTAAACTCATCAATGACGCGTCACTCAAACGCGGAATCAGTTGCATCATAAGCATCCACACATCTTGTTTATGTTTGTGCATACGCAACAAGCTTAAAAATGTTTTGGCCGGCACGATCAACTGATCACATTCACTAATAACACCTAAGCAATGCGGCAAAAAATTATCTTCAAACTGTTTTGTCCAGCATTTTAAATAAAGATAAAAAGCGTCATTGTATTGATGCTGTCTAATGAGCGTTTCACCTAAACGCATCGTGTTAGCATCGTCAAATGATGGATCTACTTTTTTTGCCGTGTTCGACGAAATCAACTCAATCATATTTTTCACGCATTCTCCTCGGTTAAAATTAGTTGTGATCCATTGACGCGCGGACGCTTTGATCGATTTTGTTTTGTGCGGTTTTGTTTTTAGCTGCGCGGCAATGGTTTGCACTAACTTTTGCTTATCAAAAAACGGGACGGTGAACCCATTTTCACTATGAGTAATAATTTCTGTGACAGGCCCCGTATCTGAACCAACAACTAATGCACCACACGCCATCGCATCCAGCATTGACCAACTCAGCAAAAAAGGATACGTCAAATACACATGCACTTTGGACACTTGAAGGACTTTGCGGTAATGCTCTTTAGGTAAGAACCCTGTGAAATGTAAACGCTGTGGATCTAAAAGATGCCCTACTTCAGCGAGTAATTTATCTTGCCAACTGCCAAAATCTTCGGGTTCAAGACCATAGGACGTTTTTTCATGTCCCATTATCACAACGTGTGCATTCGGTCTTTTTGCCAGTATGTCAGGCAACGCCCGCATAAATTGATGAAAACCACGCACCGGCTCAAGTGAACGCGCGGCATAGGTAATGACTTCATCGCCTGCACGAAGCGTGATATTTTTATTGGCAACGTGAAAAAACGCTTTCGCATCGGGTTGGAAATAGTCGGTATCAATACCCTCATGAATCACATCAATACGATCACGCAGATGCGCTGGAAACGTTTGGCGCTGCCACTGCGTGGGCGTATAAGCGACATCCGCTTCCGCTAAGGCACTGAGCATGACCGTATTTTTCATTTTCATGCGCTCAATAGTGCGATGGCGCAGATCTTGAAATTCGGGGTCAAAATTAAAATCTTGCCCTTGCGCGTGATAATAATATTCGCAATAAACAACCAATTTAGCCGCCGGCCAAATATCGCGGATAAACAGCAATTCGCCCCACCCTGTATGCCCGACAATGACATCAGGATGCCAACCTTTATTTTTTAAACGTAGCGCGGCTTCAGCGACTGCCTCACCACGAAGCACTTTGGCTTCCATTTCATCAAGTAGCGGATGAATTTGCTTTTGCGTATCGTTCAAAAACCGATAAGGCAAAACAACCACATTTTCAAACTCCACTTCAGGCGGTTGCTTAAGTGCAAAGACTTCATTGCCTTTTTGTGCCGCTAAATGGGCGGCAAGTTGATTAAATTGCGCTGGAAAATTTTGATGAATAAAAAGAACTTTCATTATTTAGAAATATGACGTGGAGGAAAAGACAAGCCTATGTGGCTATATC
>CAIRCR010000051.1 GCA_903877065.1 uncultured Pseudomonadota bacterium | reverse complement strand
TTTTCATGTTGATTTAGCGTCGTTGCCAAAATTACTGCATTCGTTTAAACATCATGACGTTGTGCCGTTGGTACTTTGGGATAAACAAGAATTTGAATCGGTTCCATCGTGGGGTTTGATGACTTATCAAGATATGGAAACGAACACGACACGCACATTATTTATGCGTCCAGCCTTGCGCGAAAAACTGTTGTCTGCGTATCAACAACGGCGAAAAAATGTGCAAAACAGCTTACGCGCCTTGGGCTACGAACCATTATTTTTAACCTCTGCGCCCTTTGCAGAACAGTTAAACGATTATTTTCGTCAAAGAAGCACATGAAACGTTTAATCAGTTTGTTGATGGTGATGTTTTTGTTGAGTTGCAGCGACTTAGCAACTAACGCAATTACGGATTTTGAACATTTAACACCGCGTCCGTTTGGTTATGTGATGGGCGACGAAATCGAACATCGCGTTATTATTGAAACCCGCGACGGCGTAAAACTGAACAAAGCGGCTATTCCCACGCAAGGAATTATCAATCGTTGGCTAAATTTGAATCAAATACAAGTCAACGAAAGTCCATTAGGTGATGGTTTTCATTATGAGATTGCGTTGCGCTACCAAGTTTTTTACGCACCACAATCCGTGAAAATGCTCACCATTCCAAGTGTTGCATTGGCTTTTAATCAAGATGAAAAATCGTTAGAAAAAACAATTCCTGCGTGGCAATTTACGCTTTCGCCTTTGCGTGATTTACAAGTAAAAAGCGAACAAAGCAGTGAATATATGCGCCCTAACGCACCTGTGCCGTTATTGTCTGCGCCTTACGCAGTCACAATGTTGTTATTTAGTACGTTAGGATTTTTAAGTAGCGGCGTAATCCTCGCCTATTTCTATGGTTACATTTCATTGCCACGTCGAAAAATCTTTAAACGTGCCAATCAGCAATTAGCGAAATTGACAGAAAACGACACGCACAAGGCATTTGCCATCATGCACCACGCCTTGAATACGCTAAATCGCAAGCCGTTATTTTCCAGTCAATTATCCGAATTTTATGAGCAACATCCACAATATCAATCCGCCAATAAATTATTAGATGATTTTTTTCAGGTTTCGACAGCTTATTTCTTTGCTGGTCGAGATGTGCAAGCAACTGAAACACTGCAATTGATTAAAAAATCGTGTCAAATTTGCGCAGCAATTGAACGAGGGCAAAAATGAATTTAGCCGTCGAATCGCCTTATATTTTAGTTGCTTTGTTGCTGTTGTTATTACCACTTTTTAGTAGTAGTATGCGGCACAGTCCGCATCCATACGTTTCGTTAATCCCTACCGATGCTTTATCAACCGTCATTTTAGGTGCGGTTCGTGTTTTAAGTGCATTGACGATAATTGCATTAGTTTTAGGTTTAGCGGGTTTGCATCAAACGCAGCAATCGCATGAACGCATTGGCTTTGGGGCAAATATCGTGTTGTTAATTGATAGAAGTAACAGCATGGATACTACCTTTGCAGGAAAAACGCCTGATGGTTTAGATGAATCAAAATCGATTGCTGCAAAACGGTTATTAACTGAATTTATACAAAAACGTCCCCATGACCGCATTGGTGTTGCGGCTTATAGCACGGCGCCGTTATTTGTTTTACCACTGACTGAAAATAAACAAGCAATTCAAGCCGCAATTAACAGCATTTCTTTACCTGCACTAGCATATACCAACATCAGTAAAGGTTTAGGTATGGCATTATCGTTCTTTGATAAATCCGAATTGACAGGGTCACGCATCGTTTTATTAGTATCAGACGGTGCAGCGGCAATTGATCACGATAGTGATTTGAAATTACGACAATTGTTTGCACAACAAAATGTACGTTTATATTGGATTTTTTTGCGTACACCTAACGGTCAGGGTTTATACGATTTACCTCAAGATAGTCGTGATGATAATAATCAAGCTATGCCTGAGCGTTATTTGCATTTGTTTTTCTCCAGTTTGGACATTCCTTATCAAGCCTATCAAGCCGAAAATTTAGACGCGATGCAAAAAGCCATTGAAGACATTAATCGTTTAGAACAATCGCCTTTGCATTACCTTGAACGTATTCCAAAAGACGATTTATCTGTAGCCTGCTATTTGTGGGCAACGTTAGGATTATTACTTTTATTGGTGGTGAAAGGTTGTGAGGTAAAAGTGTAATGAGAATAATAAGGTTAATTATGTTATGGCTAATTTTACTGACAAGTGCATCAGTGATTACTTTTCAAATCATAACTATTTATCGCATTCAACACGAAAATGCTCGGATAAGCGAATTGAATGCGGGGCACGATGTCAGTGTCGATAAAATTATCAATGCTGCGCCAGAAGTTCGGTTTGCTCGCGCGATGTATTATCAACGTCAACATCGTTACGATGACGCTTTAGCAACGTTGAGTTTGATTATG
>CAIRCR010000050.1 GCA_903877065.1 uncultured Pseudomonadota bacterium | reverse complement strand
TGTATTACAAAAAATTACGGTCGATTCGGGTTGATATTTTGCCAATAATGCCACGACCGCCAACGGTTTTTGCAGTTCTTCAGCTTTGAAAAAAAGTTGTTCGATTTTTCCTTCTTCATGCGCGTCGTCAATCGTAATTTCAACGGGCGAGTTTTGAATATGTGCGCTCATTTCCAGGATTGAATCGGGATAAGTTGCCGAAAATAACAACGTTTGTTTGGTTTTAGACGTTTGTTTAACGATGAATGAAATTTGAGGTTCAAAACCCATGTCGAGCATTCTGTCAGCTTCGTCCAAAACCAAATCGAGCAATTTTTTCAAGCTCAATCTTTGGCTTTTCAAATGGTCTTGAATACGTCCTGGTGTCCCGACAACAATGTGTGGCGCGTGTTGCGACAACGACGCAATTTGATGACCTTGTGGCACACCACCGCAAAGTGTCAACAATTTTATATTCGGGATAAAGCTCGCCAAACTGCGAATAGCTTTGCTGACTTGATCGGCTAATTCGCGTGTCGGACATAAAACTAACGCCTGAGTTTCATAAAGAGTCACATCGATTTTCGACAATAAACCAATGCCAAAAGCGACCGTTTTACCACTGCCCGTTTTCGCTTTGGCAATAATATCGTCTCCCGCCAAAATGAATGGAATGCTTTGAGCTTGAATCGGAGTCATGTCGGCATAACCCAACACCTCCAAACCCTGTAATAATTGGGCAGAAATTGTTGCACTGGAAAATTTAACAGGTTGTTGCATGGATTTGACTCGCGGTAAATAGTAAATAGTAAAATTGCATTGTAGATTTTTGATTGGGGCAAAACGCTCTGAAATCGCATTACGTCGAGACGTTGATGTAAAAAGGTTAAAAGACTTTTGGACGATTATTGCGTTGAATCGTAATGCCTACGATTAAAAGCCCTACAAAAATAAGCCAAAGCAAGCTAGGCAATAAATAAAACCATTGTTGATAAAAAGTCGGTAACGGATTTTTTAAATACCATACGTGATAAACATCTGCCCACGCTTCGTGAATCGGTGAACGCTGTAAAATTTCACCCGAAGCCAAACCAACCGATGAAATGCCAGTATTTGTTACACGCAATACTGGACGGCGAAATTCAACGCCTCGTGCTAACGTCATGTAAAAATGTTGATAAGGTTGTTGCCACGATCCATACCAAGAATCATTCGTCACGTTAACAATAAATTGTGCGCCCAAATTCGCCAAGTCACGCGAAAAATAAGCGAATAATCCCTCGTAACAAATTTGTGGTGCCATTTTCAAATCGTGTAAATTAAACAACGTCGTTGCGCCCTGCCCTCGCCCAAAATGCCCAATTTGTGGAAGCCATTGCCGAATTTGCGGAAACCATTGTTCCATCGGAATATATTCACCGAACGCCAATAAAATCGTTTTGCTGTAATGCGGCGGAATAATTTTGCCTGATTCATTTAACAAAAATAAAGAATTGGTGAGCAACCTATTTTGAATATCAACACCATAAGCTCCCGTCACAAGTGGCACATTATGATTCCGCAAAAACTGGCTTAATTGTGCAGGATATGTATTTTGCGGCACTAAATCTTCACCTAAAAATGTTGGGAATGCCGTTTCTGCCCACAACACAAAATCAATTTTTTCATTTTTATGCGTGTCTAACGTCTCGTGTGTAAGTGAAAGATAGCGATTTAAAATAGTTTGACCGTAACCGTCTCCAAGTTCTGCCGCCATTTTTTCAGAATTTCCCGTATTGCCCTGCACCATTAACACATTAAATGCTGCATCAGGTACAGGCAAACGTGCTTCAAGCATCAAACCACCCACGTTTAACAATGCAAAACAACCTAAAACGGCGACAAAAATTACTTTACCACGTCGTTCTTTTCGCCACTGCCATGCCAAATAAATGGGTAAATTAAACGCTAATGTCATCGCACTTAATCCGCTAAAACCCACAAACTCAGCCCACTGATAAAATGGAATGCCCGCACCAAACCACGAATAACCAAAATTCCAATCAAACAACGTCAGCGAATAGGCTTCACTCAAAATGGTAATTATCGTTAATAATCCGAGCGATAAATTCGCAGAATAGTTAAAT
>CAIRCR010000049.1 GCA_903877065.1 uncultured Pseudomonadota bacterium | reverse complement strand
TTCACCAACTTTGACAATCGGTTCGGCGGGTTTGCCGACGTGTTGTTGCACGGGAATATACAATTTTTTCGGCAACGGCAAATTCATTGCAATCGGTTTATCGTGCGTTTCGGCTTTGTGTTCTTGAGCGTGAATGCCGCCGCGAAATTTTGGATTTTCAAGAAAAGCAAACATTGTCATTTCTCCTAAGCCGTCGCGGTTTGTGGTTTGTGCCAACGCCAATCACG
Source organism: uncultured Pseudomonadota bacterium (assembly GCA_903877065.1). Taxonomy (GTDB): domain Bacteria; phylum Pseudomonadota; class Gammaproteobacteria; order Methylococcales; family Methylomonadaceae; genus UBA10906. The sequence goes on along the minus strand of CAIRCR010000049.1, from coordinate 6,613 downwards.
CAAGGTCACGTCAATCGGGTGCATTTGCAAACATTCAGTTGGGCAAACCGCTACGCACTTTGCACAACCAATACACGCATCAGCAACGACCGCATGAATTTGTTTTGGCGCACCAACGATGGCATCAGTTGGGCAAACTTTGAAACAACGGGTGCAACCTGTGCAAGTATCCTCACTCACTCGCGCCACCATCGGTTGTGCATCTTCGGTTTGACTTAAATCGACATCAACACTGAGCAATTTGGCGAGTTGTTCAACTAAGGTAGAACCGCCTGGAGGGCAAAGTGTGACAGGTGCCACGCCTGAAACAACAGCTTCAGCGGCAGGTTTGCAACCTGGAAAACCACATTGTCCACATTGTGAACCAGGCATTAAGGCTTCAACACGTTCAACGAGTGGATCGGATTCAACTTTGAGATATTTCGCGGCAATGCCTAAGCTAAAGCCTAAGGCTAATCCTAATAACGTCAGAATAATAATCGCAGAAAAAACGTACATGACCGCGCCTCTTAGGATTCGTAATTATTCATTTGGTTGGAAGTCCAGCAAAGCCCATAAAGGCAAGTGACAAGATGCCAGCGGTTATAAAGGCAATGGGAGTTCCCGTAAAAAGTGCGGGTACAGACATCAACGCTAAGCGTTCACGCAAACCCGCGAAGAGTACCATCACCAATGTAAAGCCTAACGCTGCACCAAAACCAAATAATAAACTGTGAATAAAATTGTATTGTTCTTGAATGTTGAGCAAAGCCACACCAAGTACCGCGCAATTCGTTGTAATCAACGGGAGAAAAATGCCCAACACTTGATATAAAACGGGGCTGGTTTTATGAATCACCATTTCGGTAAATTGCACCACTGCCGCAATAACTAAAATAAAACCAAGTATTCGTAAAAAACCAATATCAAACGGAATCAGTAATTGATGCTCCAGCACCCAACTTGCCGCCGCCGCTAAAGTTAAAACGAAAGTGGTTGCCATGCCCATACCGAGCGCGGTGTCGAGTTTGTTCGATACGCCCATAAAAGGACATAATCCAAGAAACTTAACTAAAACGACGTTGTTGACTAATGCCGTCCCTAAAATGAGTAAGAGATATTCGCTCATGACTTTCACCCGCAATTGTTTAAGTCTACTTCTGCACCAACTGTGCCAATGAAATTGGCGGCGTGAATGCGTTGAATTTAGTGTGTTTTGCGAGGGAAGTAGCGTATTTTTATCTGTGTGAATTAAAACAATTGTAGGAAACCCGACAAAAAAATTCACATTTCAACCTAATTTAAAACACACGCGCTACTTATCGAATGCAGGTAACGTCTAAGCTCCAATAGTTTGGCGTTTTACTTGCATTGCTTAATATAGTTGATAAGCCAAAAGTACATCCCCCACAGCCTTTCAGGCTGCCCCCTTATTGAAGGGGATATGCTTTAAAGCCTGTGTAATAACAGAAACCTAAGCCGCAACACGAGTATCAAATCATGTCGAAAAAAAGCCCAGAATATTTAAAAGATGACATTGCCATCGAAATTTTCATGAAAGCCGTTGAACAAACGCCCATTGCGATTTCAATTACAGATAAACAGGCGAATATTCTTTATATCAACGCAGCGTTCACAGACGTGACAGGCTATTTAGAAGCTGAAATTCTTGGAGAAAATGAATCGAAATTATCCGATAAATGCACGCCTACTGAAATTTATCAAAATTTGTGGCAAACCATTTTAAGCAAACAAATTTGGTGTGGGCATCTGGTAAATCGTAGCAAACAAGGTGAGCGTTATCTTGCTGAATTGACGATTGCACCGATGCTTGATAAACAAGGAAAAATCACCCATTTCATCGGAATGCACCGTGATGTGACTAGCACGCATCAGTCGGAACAAAAACTCAGTAATCAAAAAAAACTGATTGAATCTGTCATTAACGCATCGCCCGTTGCAATGGTTGTTTTCGATAGTGCTTATCAAATTATTCTCGACAACCAAATGTATCACACGCTGATTTCTGAATTCAGCCACGATGAACCCGCGTTATTTTTTGTTCATGCTTTGCAACAAGAATTTGGTGATTTATGGGCAAATTCCAACTTACACCTGCGTGGCTTTAGAAATCATGAAATTCGGGTTGAAGGCTTGGGGCAACGCGGTACACGCTGGTTTTCATGTTCGGGAAATTGGTTTAGTGAAGATACGACTTGTGCTGATAGTTTCTTTTTTAAACAATCGAAAAATTACTTATTACTGAGCATTTGCGATGTGACTTTTCAGCGTCAACAGCAAGAAAAATTGCAACTGCAAACCCTGCAAAACATGATGGCTGAAGAAGAGCATATTCGCAGTATTCGAGAAACCTTGCTCGGTGCAATGCACCAAATGCGTTTGCCGCTCAATCAAGTCAATGCCGCAGTGCAAATTATGGCGCAACGCAACGATAGCCAAAATTTGCATTTAAAAACGTTACTCACGCAAGTCCAACACATGGGCGAAGAAGCCTTGAATACCTTGCAACGTTGCGTACCTGAAATTCCAGAATCCGCCGTGATGCCTGTGAATTTAAATCAATTGCTACATCAAGTCATTCGTTTGTTTAGCACCAAATTTTTAGCAAATGGCATTGTTGTGGACTGGCTACCCAATTCGATTTTGCCCTCAATTTTAGGGTCGGATAACAAATTGCGAATGCTTTTTAAACAATTGATTGATAACGCGGTGGAAGCAATGAACCGTGCAAGTAGCAAAGAACGTGTGATTAAAATCGGAACGTCCGTTGATAACGATTGGGTTTACGTGACGATTGCAGATACAGGGTCGGGGATTCCAATTCATCAACGCAGTAAAGTGTTTGAGCCTTTTTTTACGACACAAGCCGCTGGCGGTTTTCAATCAGGAATGGGGTTGGTGATGGCACGAGAAATCGTCAATCAACACGACGGCATGATTGAAATCGACGCAAATTATACAAACGGTTGTTGTTTCAATTTACGTTTTCCAGTTTGTCCGAAAAAAACTTCAACGGGGTAATTAGCCATGAATGAACGATTGTTACTTGTCGAATCAGAACTCGATACGCTGTATTTGGTCAGCCAATTGTTGAATAGTACGCATAATTTACGCGACAAACTGCGGGGGATTTTAGAACTTTTGCACAAACGCTCGAATTTACATTTTGGCATGATTACCTTGCGTGATGACGAAGGCATGAGCATTTGCACGGTTTATGGCGAAGACATTGATTCCAGCGTGCGTTATCAAGCAGGTGAAGGCTTAGTTGGCGCAATTCTCGATGCGGGCAGTACGATTGTGGTGGAGCGCATTGCCGATGAACCGCGTTTTTTAAGTCGTTTGGGTGTTTACAATCCTAATTTGCCATTCATTGGTTCGCCGCTTTTAGCTGAACAAGGTGAAATCGTAGGTGTCCTTGCCGCACAACCCAATATCGCCTCATTTTTGGGTGAACGCGCTCGATTCATGGAAATGGTGGCAAATTTAATTGCCCACAGCGTCAATATGTTGCAAATCATGGAGCGTAAACAAAATGAATTGACCAACGAGCGTGATTATTTAAAACAAACTCTCGTTAAAAATTACAAATTTGAAAATATCATCGGTCATTCACAGCCGATGCTAAAAGTGTTCGACATTATTCGTCAAGTAGCGAAATGGCACACAACGGTTTTAATTCGTGGTGAATCAGGAACAGGCAAAGAAGTTGTTGCCAGCGCGATTCATTTTAATTCGGCGTGTGCAAACGGGGCATTTTTGAAACTCAATTGTGCCGCTCTGCCCGATACCTTACTCGAATCTGAATTATTTGGACATGAAAAAGGCGCGTTCAGCGGCGCGATTGGACAACGCAAAGGACGTTTTGAACTCGCCGACAACGGTACGTTGTTTTTAGACGAAATTGGCGAAATTTCGGCATCGTTTCAAGCGAAATTATTGCGTGTTTTACAAGAAGGCGAATTTGAACGAGTGGGCGGTGATAGAACGTTGAAAGTGAATATCCGAATTATTGCGGCAACAAATCGAAATTTAGAACAAGACGTTGCCGACGGCGTATTTCGTGAAGATTTGTATTATCGCTTGAATGTGATGCCCATTCATATTCCACCGTTGCGCGACAGAATCGAAGATATTCCCGAATTAGCCACCGCGTTAATTAGCCGAATTTCAAAACGTCAAGGCAATCGTTTTTTGGAAATTAAAGAAAGTGCGTTGCGAATTTTGATGAAACATCATTGGCCAGGGAATGTGCGTGAATTGGAAAATCGGCTCGAACGTGCGGCAATTATGAGTATCGACGGCATTATTGACCGTGATGTGATTGTGAATACAGGTTTAGAAACCGAAATTGGTATCAATCATCGCCCTATGATCGTCACGAAACACGCGGATTTAAACGATGAAACGTTAGACGAACGTGAACGAGTGATTGCCGCGTTAGAACAAAGTGGCTGGGTTCAAGCGAAAGCGGCACGATTACTTGATATGACACCTCGACAAATTGCGTATCGCATTCAAATTTTGAATATCACGATGAAACAGATTTAGGTTGTTGACTTTTGCAACCACAAATAATTATTTCTCAAATTTGGCTAAATCTATATGAACACAACATCTTCAACACCACGCATGACAATTAAAATGCGTTTTGTAATTATTTTAGTTACGTTGATGACAGGCTTTACAGTATTTGGATTTGCGACATTCACGGCAATGAAAAAACTCAATGTGAACGGTGAAATATACCAACGCATTGTGCAAGGTAAAGATTTAGTGGCTGATGTTTTGCCGCCGCCCGAATACATCATTGAATCGTATTTAGTTTCTTTGCAACTGATGCAATCGCAAGATTTAGCTGAAATTAGCACATTAATTCAAAATTTCAATCAATTAAAAATTGATTACGAAACCCGTCACGATTATTGGAAAGCCAATGAACACGCATTAAATGCTGAATTAAAAACCTCACTTTTGGATACGTCTTATCAAGCGGCATTAGCATTTTATTCACAAGCGCAAGAGCAATTTATTCCCGCAATTTTAAAAGGTGATAAAGACGTTGCCACCGTGAATTTGGCAAAAATGCGAGAGAGTTATCAAAAACACCGTTTAGCCATTGATGAGGTCGTTAATTTAACGACCACTCAAAGCGCGATAGACGAAGCCCATGCACAAAATATCATTGAACAATATCATTTAGGATTAAGTAGTATTTTTATTTTTAGTGTTGGAATAGCGAGTTTTTTAACGCTGATTATTAGTCGCAATATTATTCGTCAATTAGGTGCAGAACTTTCTGAAGTTTTTGAATTATCGAAACAAATTGCAGAAGGTGATTACGCCTCTATTTTACTTAAAGTCGATAATCCTCATAGTTTAATGGGACACATGAAAATAATGGCACAGCAAATTTCAGAACGCAGAGTTGCCGCAACCAATTTGAGAAATGAAATTTTACGCGTAAAAATTGCCTTAGATAACGTCAATACAGGTGTGATGATTGCCGATAATGACCTCAATATCGTTTATGTGAACAAATCAGTCATTAACACGTTGAATCAAAATGAAGAAGGAATCCGTAAACAGTTATCGGGTTTTGATAGTAATAATTTGATTGGTGTAAATATTGACAGTTTTCATAAAAATCCCGCTATTCAGCGACAAATGTTAGGGGCGTTAACGCAAAAATATCATGCAAACATTGTGCTGGGCGAACATAACATGACTGTTTTAGCTAATCCTGTTATCGATGAAAACGGGCAACGATTAGGCACTGTTGCAGAATGGCACGACAGAACCGCTGAAATTGAAATAGAAGATGCCGTCACAAATATTATCGTTTCTGCAAGTGTGGGGGATTTTTCAGGGCGGTTGGATACCGAAGGTAAAGAGGGACTTTTTTATGATTTGGGAAATGCCATTAACAAATTGTTGCACACCAATGAAACCAGTTTGAGTGAAATTTCTCAAGTGTTAGATGCGTTATCACAAGGCGATTTAACGCAAAAAATTACAAGTGACTACATGGGAACATTTGGGCAATTGAAAGATAACGTAAACAGCACGGTCGATAAAATAACTGAAATTGTTTATCAAATTCAAACAGCCTCCGACAATATCAACTCAAGTACACAGAAAATCACGACGGGAAATAACGATTTATCACACCGCACGGAAGAACAAGCCGCAAGTTTAGAAGAAACAGCAAAAATACGAACAACTAAATTTCAAGGTTTCAAACGCTTTGGATGAACAGTGCTATGTAAAATATATGACAGAAGATACGACAACTAAAAAGACTACAAGTAATTTAATTAAAAAGATTAATATTTCAGGAATTGTAAGCGAAGTATTTTTAGATGAAGAAGTTTTGAAAAACACCGACACTCTTGTTATTATTACCAATGAATATTCACAAGAAAGTATACACAAAAGTCTTAAAAACATTTGGGAATTGGAAAATTATTACGTTGTTATCTTTGACTTGAAACAACTGCAGATTAATATTTTGAAACACAATTACGTTCCAAAGCATGTAAAACTAACAGACAAGGAAAAAGAAGAACTGTACTTAAAATTAAATATAGCGAATGATAAACAACTACCCGAG
>CAIRCR010000048.1 GCA_903877065.1 uncultured Pseudomonadota bacterium | reverse complement strand
ATCAGCGAATTTGTTTACGCGCCACGATTTTAATCACTTCAAACGTGGCGACGATTTTGCCCGATTCGTCGTGTGGATAATTTTCTATCATTGTTTGCAATGATTTTTTTGATGTTAAATTTTTGCAGCGTTGTGAATTCACATTGTGTGCGCCGATATGTTTTAACTCACGCATTAACGCCAAAACTGAATCGTAACGTGAAATGTAAGACTTATTTTTGATTTCAATTGAAACAAACCCTGCTTTTTCTAACAACTTTTGTAACTGTGGCGCGGTGTAAAACGTATTGACGTGCGTAAAATCATCAACTTTCGCCCACGCACTTTTTAATTCACACAATGTTTTTGAACCAAACGTGCTAAAAATCAATTCACCATCTGATTTCAAAACACGCTGTAATTCATTCAATGCGTCATCAAGCGGCAAACACCATTGCAACGCCAAATTCGAAAAAATTGTGTCGATGCTGTCGGTTAAAAATGGCAACTTTTCCGCGTCCGCACAAACATAACTAACGTGATGATTCAATTTTTCGCGTGTTTCTTGCAACATCGGTAACGCTAAGTCTAATGCCGTTAAATGTCGACAATTCGGCAATAATGCTTGCGTTAAAAAGCCTGTTCCACAACCTACATCAACAACATTTCCAACGAAATTTTTTGGCAAAACTAATTGCAACAAGTCACGCCCAACATTGCGTTGCAACATTGCAACGGTGTCGTAAGTTTGTGAGGCGTTGCCAAACGATTGTTTGATTTTGGTTTTATCGAGAGTCATTTAAAACTGAGTGAATGACGTTTAAACAATTTTCGGGTTGTGTAACGAAAGGAATGTGACCCGCATTTTTTAAAATGGTAAGGTGTAAATTCGGTTGTGACGTTCGCAGTTTTTCACCAACTGAAATAGGAACAAGCGCGTCGTTGTCGCTCAAAATTGCAGCGGCAGGACAAGTCAGTTTTTTTAACATGGGACGTAAATCGCTATTTTTAAGCAAGGCTAAACTCGTTTCTAAATCGCTTAATTTAGGCGTTGGTTTTAAAACAAAACGTGCTTTTACATCTTTCAAGAACTGCGGTTGACCTTGCAACTGTAAAATCAAAAAACGTTGCAGCGTGGCGTTTGGATTGGCGTGTAATTGTTCAACGAAAGCATTGAAAATATCTAGCGGCATTCCTGACCACGTCTTTGTTGCGACAAAACATGGATTTGCCGCCATTAAAATTAAACTTTGCACACGATTTGGATAACGCGCGGCAATATCTAATGCGACCGTTCCACCCAATGACCAACCCAATAAATAAAATGGTTCATCGTTTAATTCGGCAACAATTGCATCACTGATTTCGTTCAAATTATCGCGCAACGGTAAATCAACTAACGTCACGCGATAATATTGCGAAAGTTGCACTCCGAAATCGCCCCACATTTCGCTGTGCATCGCCCAACCATGCAATAAAACTAAATGTTTCACGGCGGATTATTTCGCCTGACTGTCTAAATAATCTTCATAATTACCGTTGAAATCAACAATGCCGTGCGACGTAATTTCAATCACTCGTGTTGCTAACGAGGATACAAATTCACGGTCATGACTGACGAAAATCAACGTACCAGGATATTGTTCGAGTGCGGTATTTAGCGATTCGATGGATTCCATGTCTAAATGGTTCGTTGGCTCGTCTAACACTAAAATGTTTTGTTTTTGAAGCATCAATTTCCCAAATAACAAACGACCTTGTTCTCCACCTGAAACGACTTTGACTGATTTGTTAATGTCATCTTGTGAAAATAATAAACGTCCTAACGTAGCACGAATTGCTTGATCGTCATCGCCTTCTTTGCGCCATTGTGTCATCCAGTTAAGTAGCGTTTCATCTTCAGCGAAATCGTCGGCGTGATCTTGTGCGAAATAACCGACTTCAGAATTTTCTGACCATTTTACTTCGCCCGTGTCGGGTGTTAATTCGCCAACCAACGTTTTTAATAAAGTCGATTTTCCAATCCCATTCGCGCCAATAATTGCGACACGATCACCTGCGGCAATCATTAAGTTTAAATTTTTAAACAGTGGTTCTTCGCCATAACCTTTACTCACATTTTCAACTTCCAACGCTAAACGATGCAGTTTTTTGGTTTGATCAAAACGAATAAATGGATTTACGCGGCTAGACAATTTCACTTCATCAAGTTGAATTTTGTCTAACTGTTTGGCGCGTGACGTGGCTTGTTTGGCTTTTGAAGCATTAGCAGAAAATCGTCTGACGAAGGCTTGTAATTCAACAATTTGAGTTTTCTTTTTAGCATTTCCAGCAAGTAAACGCTCACGAACTTCCGCCGAAGCGACCATGTAATCATCGTAATTTCCTGGATAAACGCGTAATTCGCCATAATCCATATCGGCAATGTGTGTGCAGACGCTGTTTAAAAAATGTCTGTCGTGCGAAATAATCACCATCGTGCAATCGCGCTCGTTCAACATATCTTCGAGCCAACGAATGGTGTTGATGTCCAAGTTGTTGGTCGGTTCATCAAGCAACATAATATCGGGATTTGAAAACAACGCTTGCGCCAATAAAACTCGCAATTTCCAACCTGGTGCAACGGCACTCATCAAACCGAAATGTTGTTCAACGGGAATATCCAAGCCGAGCAACAATTCACCAGCACGGGATTCAGCGGTGTAACCATTAAATTCAGCAAATACCGATTCTAATTCAGCCGCGTGCATATAATCATCTTCTGTGGCTTCTAAATTGGCGTAAATGGCATCACGCTCAGACATTGCCGCCCACATTTCTTTATGCCCCATTAACACAACGTCAATGACACGATAATCTTCAAAAGCAAATTGATCTTGGCGTAAATTGCCTAAGCGTTCGTCTGGCGAAATGCTCACATTTCCAGCCGACGGTTCTAAATCACCGCTAAGAATTTTCATAAATGTGGATTTACCACAACCGTTTGCGCCAATTAAACCGTAGCGATTACCGTCGCCAAATTTAACTGAAATGTTTTCAAACAAGGGCTTTGCGCCAAATTGCATGGTGATGTTTGCGGTGGAAATCAAAATTAAAATCCTTAAAAAAGTAAAAAAGTTAAAAAAGGTTTGGATATGGCGACGGGAATCAACCCCGTTTATTGGGACGCAATAAAAAATAAAATTGTAACGTACACAATTCTTGAGCTTCAGCAAAATCAATGTCGTCGAGGCTCATTTTATTGTCTACATTCACTTTTATTTTGCGATCTTTAGGCACTCGCTCCAATAAATCTACCAACGTATGATCTAAATTCATGCTCATTTTTTCGACAGTGAAACCTGTTTGCTCAAACATTTTTATCGCATCACGACGAGTAAAAAAGCGAATGTGCGTAATGTCCAAAATGCCAGCGGGACGATAATTAAAACTTCCGCCTACTAATTCTTTTAAAACATTCAAATTACGAATATTGGGCAAACTGACTAATACCGCACCGTTAGGCGAAAGCCATTCACGAACATGACGCAGAGCCGCCCAAGGGTGGTGCATATGTTCAAGCACATCTGCAAATACCGCCAAATCTACTTTGCCAGGTGTAACGCCCGCTTCACCTACAGGCATATCTTCAAAAAAACCTTCAAAAACAGCATCGACTCGTGTGCGTGCTTGAGCTGCAGCTCCTGCAACAGGTTCGATGCCAACCACTCGACAGCCCGACCACTTTTGTTTGATATAAGCTCCCGTTGCGCCAACAAAACAACCAATATCAATCGCTAACGCAGGTGGCGTGTCCAGTAAATCAATGAGACCACGCGGCGCGTAATCTTGATTTAAAAAAGTTAAATGGTTGTTTTGACCCGCATCGAGGTAACGCCAAGGTTCTATGTGTGGATCAAAATTCGTTTGTGGTAATTCAGAAGGTGTCGTGTTCATAATTTCTCTTGTTGGGCGATTGAAATAAAAAATTGTTCCATTGCGCGTACCACGCCAGCATCTTCAAAAATGACGGGAACGCACGCCGTCAATTTTTTTCGCATAGCTTGACGAAATTCAAAATCCGTTCCTAATCGAAGCACTTTATTAACGTAGTCGGCTTTATCACTCGCGACTAAATCCGTAAAACCCATTCGTTTATAAAGTCCAAAGGTTTGTCGTCCGCGCATAAATTCGCCAGGTAGCGTAACAATTGGCGATTCAGCGGCAAAAGAATCAAACGACGTATTTCCTCCGCAAAAATGAAACGAATCCAATAGCGCGTCAGACAGATATAACGTCTGTAAAAATTCGGGCAACTGCATTCGCGGTAAAAAAATCACTCGGTCATAATGACGCATACGCTTTTGTAGCCGCGTTTTGAAAAGATTGCTTCGTCGATGTTTAATGTCATCGAATAAAACTAAACAACCTTCCAAATCACGT